>JBEDDQ010000115.1:0-5888 GCA_041176185.1 Armatimonadota bacterium
CGACTATTTGCTGTCTTACTCGGGCGAATCTAGAACAAAGCGGCGATGCGGTCATTGTGATAACTGTTGTGGTCACTAACTTGGGAATTGATTTTGCTCATCTGGTCAACTGGAAACGCAGGAAGGTCCCCACACCAAGTCGAACGAATATCCATGCATAATCACCTTCCATCATCCGTTGTCGGCGGTATTGCGCTTTTGCGTAATGCAGCGATGGGAGTCGCGGCGGCAAGACTCGGCCTCGAAGACGACTATGTGGAGGCGCTGGTATCTGGGGATGGCGAGCAGTGGCTTGAAGATCACTGTGAACAGCGCGAAGCAGTTTGCAAATCAGACTATGGGCGGTACTTACGAATTTTGGCATCAGAAGCGATGCTTCGTGGTGCTGCATCTGAGCTCCAGCAGATGGCGACTCCAGAAGTAGTAGGGGGTACCCCAGATGACCTCTTACCTACTTTTCCCGACTCCGATGTCACCGCTGTAGCAAAAATCGTACATCAGATCTATGACAAACTTGACAATGGTGAGGTTGAGGGACTCGCGATTGGTTTAATGGAGTCATCTAAGCGGCATCTGTGTGCCGCGTATCTAGCGGCGGGTCGAGACCTTATTCGCAGGGATTTATATCCCGCCGTTATTGAAATTGCAGAGCGTCTGGTCGGAACGCAACCTTGTTCTTCGACAGTTATAAAAGATGCCATCGTAGCTGGTGAACGACGCACCACTTAGAATAGTGCACGCGCCCGATTTAACATACGCTGCACCTTTGTAACCGGATTATCCAGCTTATACTCACGTAACTTTAGTGCATAGTCTTCGACTGGTTCGTTTCCACCGAATAAGGTTCCAATGTCATCTGATGTGTCGTCAACGCGGGTCTTGCTAAGAAGTGCGCGTCCGGAACGCTGAGTTGTGCCACCATCGATGACCATTTCACTCACCGTTGTGAACGCATAACCCCGGTTGCGTAGTTCTGTTACGGTGCGTCCCAAGCTATCAATAGTCGTCTGCAATCCGCTATGGAGGAGGATTGTCCCGCCTGGATTGATATCCCGAATTATTAACCGTGTAATTTCACGCGCTGTCCTGCCAGGTTTATAGTCAGCAGGGTCGCAAGTCCACAGAACGTTGACGTAACCGGCCTCGGCGAGTCGCCGCGAATGCGTAGGGGAATACTCTCCACCAGGTGGCCGGATTAGCCTCGAACGAACTCCTATAATCATGCGCATCGTGGCATCTGTACGTGAAAAAGCAGCTAACATCTCATTGGATGGCAAACATGGAAGGCGAACATGGTTGTACGTGTGATTGCCTAGTTCATGACCATCAAGTAACATCCGAATCACAATGTCAGGATGAAATCGCATTCGTTTGCCAACGAGAAAGAACGTTGCCTTGACATTGAGTCTCTTAAGCTCATCCAGCAAACGCGTAGTCATGCCCGGATGTGGACCATCATCAAATGTCAAGGCAATCCGCGGTTGGAGCCAGTTACCTTCCACTATTTCAGGTACACGGATCTTACGCTGCCTCTCAACCATCAGCCGGCTTGCCGACAGCAGCCTAATGTCCAATCGATTTCCTCACAAATGCGACTCTCATATCTGATGGTACATTGTAGCCATGATGCTGGGGCGACTTCTACATCCGATAGTGATAACGACAACGTTGGTAATTCCGACCGTGTTCGGCTTCGGAAATGCAAATACACTTTCAATAGTACAGACTGGTAGTCAAACGAAACCTGCACTTTGGTCTGTGAGTGAACGCGGACAGCTCATTTGGGAAGGAACGCCGACCAGTCTTGTGGGAAACCGGTGGCTGCCACAGTCCTTGGTGAGCGTCGGAAATGAAGCGCTTCAAGCTGACGAGAAGTATCTGGATGCCGTCGCTAAGAAGGGCAACAGTTCGGTACTGTTACAGCTTCCACCAGGTGGCATAACAGTTGTACAAAAGCCCAGACTTCAACTGATCCTCGATTTGCTGGAGTCACGAAACATAAGATATGGCATCGCGCTTAAAGCCCGTTCTCCATATACCAATCCCGTTGCAATAGTTCATCCAAGTCGTATGCGATTTTCAACCGCGCTTGGAAAAGAACCAGTGATGCTTTCACTACCGATGCTTCGCAGCTGCTGGACGGTTACTGCGTTGCCATCTGGCGAAATTATGGACCTTGCCCGCGAAACAGTTGCGGGTGGAAGTGTTGAGTATCAACTCCGTAATCCTATCGAAGGCAACGTTGTCGGAATATTCATCCCGGAAGTTGAATCGTCTGATGGTTACGCAACGCTTTTTTCAGATTCAGACTCGTTACGGGATGACCTGATGTCGGCGCTGGAAGGACTGCGTTTTGGCAAGAATCTACGATTCTTTACTGACCCATTTGACCTTCCTGTACTATCCCGAATAGAGGACCGCCGCAAAGTCCCAACCTCTGATGCATTTAGAGTTGCATGGGCAAACTATCTTAAACAAAAGTATGCGACATTGGATGGTGCCAGAATTTCCTGGCGCCTCGATAGCACAGAGCGAATTGATAACTTTGATGGACTCGCGAGGTTGTTACCCCTTAGCTTTGATGGCAGGGGAGTCGCGGGATTTATCGATCCTATAGGAACCGGTCGTCTCCTAAAGTGTGAGTCACAGCCATCGGTTTTCTGGAATGACTTAGCAGGTTTTGTAGATAAGTTATCGAGCGATATTCAAGATCGTACGGCGCTTGCGCTCCAGCGCGCTGGTCACAATGTTCCTATAATCAGCGTCAACACGGTTAAGGGCGACCACAAGGGGCTTGGTGGCGTCCTTGTGACATCCAGCAGTGTTATCGATTCTGCTCCGAAACTCCTTGACCAGTCTGTATCTGGAAAGCGAATCTGGAATGTAGTGGATGTAGCGGCGACTGATTCGCAAGCTGTCCAGCCTGCAAACTGGGCCGCCGCAGGAGCATCAAGTGTCTTTTATCCCGAAACAAACGCCGAACGAATATCCGGAGGTCAGATAACGCCAGCTGACAGAACCGGTATCGTGCCATTACCAATGGACCTAAGCACACGGGCAAAACAGCTCGAAAATGGTACTTGGTGGTTGCCGGATACGCGTCCGATGCGACTGTATCGGTATCCAAATGGCCTGATTGCCTATGGAATCTCGGATGGTGACCAATCGAGTTATTACTTTGTAGGTACAAAGCGCCCCTCCGTAGTTACGATCAAACTTCCGAAAGCATTGGAAAAGGCGCCCATTTCCTGGTTCCCGGTGAATGCTGGGATTCGGAGTAAGGGTTCCCTTCAGCTCTCAGTTCGGGATGAGCCTGTCCTGCTGAAGGGGTTTGGTAATTCGCTACCTGTACCATTTGCAGCGATGACGGATGCCCTGGATGAGAGCAAAAAGCTGGTCGCAGAGCTACGTAAACGAAATATTCCAGATGCAGGTCGAATGCAGCTGGAGCTTTCGAAATTTGATGGACGTCCAGACCATGAAAATCCACAGGCCATGTACTCAGCTGTACAGACTCTTCTGGATGCAAACCAAAAAATGATTGATATGCTTCGTCCATTTTCGTTTCTTTACATTGAAGCCGAGGGGATGCCAAATCTTCGAATGACACACACCTGGGATGGCATCGTCTCGAATCAGGCGTCATCCGGTGGAAAGGTCTTACACGTTAGCCGCAACCCACTTGGTAAACAGGATGCAATAGCGACTTACACCCTTCGGGTTAACGCGAAGACACAGTTTAGTACGTACTATGCCGCTACAGGTAAGGTTCGTATGCGCGTCGATGGAAAGTCGCTAACGGGTGCGGGAGTTAGTCAGTCAACTTCTGTGGGTGCCCCATATGGACCTAATGGTCTCGCATGGTTCTCTGGAGGCAATATCGAACTGGTCCCGGGAGATCATGTAATCGATTTTATAGCCGATGGCGAATGTGACTTAGACGCTTTTATGCT
The DNA here is from genome assembly GCA_041176185.1 of Armatimonadota bacterium. Classification (GTDB taxonomy): domain Bacteria; phylum Armatimonadota; class Armatimonadia; order Armatimonadales; family Armatimonadaceae; genus CAIRTT01. The sequence continues at coordinate 3,954 of JBEDDQ010000115.1, forward strand.
GTCTGTTGATGGAACAAAGCCAAATGGTAGTGATATTCCAGTCCCACCGCTCTCTGCTCCAAATCCGAAATAGGCCTAGCGTGATACCATGTAGTCACTAATCTCCAAGGGATATAACGTGGCAGCATCGTTTCCAGTTAACATTGTTACTCCAGAACGTACCGTACTCTCAGCAGATGCGGAATCCATTCAGGTTGCGACCGTAAACGGTTCGCTTGGTGTCCTAAAGGGCCATGCTCCGTTGTTGGCGATGCTTGGCTCCGGCGAATGCGTCATTCGCCTGGACAACCAGCAAGTTCGGCGCCTAGCGATCTCAGGTGGATGCCTCGACGTATCCCGTGAGCGCGTAACAGTTCTAGCAGATGCTGCTGAGTTTGAAGATGAGATCGATGCATCGCGTGCTGAAGAAGCATTGACTAAAGCTCGGCAGTTACTAGCATCGACAGATGCATCAGAGCGAGACAGTGCGGCTGAAGCAATGCGTAGAGCTCAGGCACGCTTGCGTGTTGTTCGGGGTTCTGGTCGATAATCGGATATCTGATCTGTGAACAACAAGGTTTGGCGGTTACTTTTTACCGCACTCCTTACCTCCATTACTTCGCTGTTAGCCCTTCAAGGTGCTGAAGTCTTTTTGGGTTACCTAAAAGGGCAACGCTTCGATGTAATTCTCTCGTATGCATGGGTCTACCCGGTCTATCGCGTTGTCTTTCTAATCTCCGGGCTCATTATCGGCTTTGAACTCGGCCGATCGATCTTCAGTAGATTAGAAAGACAAGGCGACACCCTTCGGCAGATGTCCGTCAAGGATAAGTTAGCCATTGGCGGTGGACTGATTGTCGGATTGGTACTTTCCGCGGTCATTGCAATTCCGGTTTTTGTTGCACTCAACAACCAAAAGCTAGCCGCATTTGCTATCACTCTTCTAATTGGGTCAGTTATCACATACTTCTGCGTGTCAGTGACGTCATCGATGAAGGAAGAGTTCCAAGGGCTCTCAGCGCCTAATGGGACAAACGATGACCCAATAAAGTCCGATACTGTTTTCGTTCTCGACACTAACGTCATCATTGATGGACGGATAGCCGATGTCGCAAGAGTTGGTTTCCTACGTGGGACGCTATACGTACCAGGGTTTGTCTTGGATGAGCTGCAATACATTGCTGATTCTGGTGATTCTCTGAAGCGGGTCAGAGGGCGCCGTGGACTCGATATTCTGAATCAGATGCAAAAGGAGCTTCCGTTAGTTGTCCGGACAATGGACAAACTGGCCCCCGGAACGGAAGAAGTGGACAAACGCTTAGTACGGCTTACACGGGCGCTTACCGGGCAGCTAGTGACAAATGATTACAATCTCCAACGGGTAGCAGAACTTGAAGGTATCACTGTCCTCAGTATCAATGCGCTTGCAAATGCTCTAAAGCCGGTTGTACTGCCGGGCGAAGACATGCAGGTCTCATTGGTAAGAGAAGGACGTGACCATAATCAGGCGGTTGCCTACTTGGATGATGGAACCATGGTTGTCGTTGAAGGCGCCAGACGGATGATTGGCCAATCAGTCGATGTGACTGTGTCATCACTTTTACAGACAACCGCGGGCAAAATGATTTTTGCATTCTTGAAGTCAGATTCGGCAGATGAGGACCATGGAACAGATACACGCAGTGATTCTGGCAGCGGGCCGAAGCGAACGCCTCGGGACCGTCGATAAGCTTTGGGTCTCCCTCAATGGTAAACCACTACTTCAGTGGTCCATAGAAGCTTTTGACAAAGCATCGGAGATCTCTGGCATAACATTGGTTACCCGCGAGGAATCCATTGGAAAACTATCAACCCTCGTTTCAACCTTATGTGTCAGTAAACCAATCCATATCATATTAGGTGGTCAGACGAGAATGCATTCAGTTGGCAATGCATGTGCTGTTATTGGTGCAACAT
>JBEDDQ010000116.1:0-2518 GCA_041176185.1 Armatimonadota bacterium
TCTGTAAATGGTCGTTGAAACGAGTAACGTTGCACCTTTTGGGTACGCTCGTATCGCTGGCTCATCACGATTGGGTCTCGCCCGGATGCAAGAAGGACGCGTTCGTTCAAGGCTATTTCAAATGCTAAAAAGGATGGCGCATCAAGCGTGTAGAACGAATTTACATTGTAGCCAGCGACTTCAATCGCGATGACATTGATACCAGCAGTGCATTTCCCTTGAAGATTCCATTGATCAATTCGGTGGAAATCATGGGGTCCACGGCTTGGTCCATTACCAACAAATTGGCCATTGAGAAAGACTCGATAACGTGTCATTCCTGAGATCCGCAGGGTTAGATTTCCCTTGGTCTGCAAGCGGGACAGACGAAACTCAGCCGTTGTAGCCACCATGATATTCGTGTCATTTTGCTGATTTTGTAACCATATGGCCGTTGCAGCCTTGAACATTGTTTAAGCTCCCTCAAATAGCTCGTTCAGTACGGGGCGGTATGCGAGCGGTACCAGCCCTGATGTCACATTTGGAACGGTCAGCTGTCCAAAACGTGGAACAATCGAGTCCTTCATAGATTCAGTTAGGTCTGCATACCCACTCTGTAAAAACTGTACTGTGTTGACTTCCGCCGTGCTTACTCCTGATATGCGGGAAGCGAGGAGAACGGTATGGATTGCTGCGATGTTTGGACTGGTCAAGTCCATGACAGTATTTGTCCATCCACGTGCGTGACCCCATGCTGCACCGAGCAGCGCAAGTGTCTGGCCGCGGCACGACTTCACCGCGAGGCCATTCCAGCCACAAGCATTTGCATGCTTTAGGTCATCCAGGTTGGAAAAGGACTCATCAGACAATATGGGCATATCACCAGCAATTGCTGACCAACGCCGCTGGTCTTCCACCAATGGTGTCATTGAAGGCTGTTCGACTGCAGACAGACAAACGGCAATTTCAGGAGCACGCTCGCGTAGCAACGTAAGAAACTGTTCGAGAGAATCGGGTGTTAGATAGCAACCATTCGCATCCACTGTGATATCCGGAAGCCTTCCATCCTGTGGGATAGCCCGACCAACCTCAATAACGTGGTTAACATCAGTTTGAACATCCCCTGATCCGATTTTTACCTTTAGACGCCGAATACCAAACTTCCGGCAGTAATCGAGTACATCGGTATGTGATGTTCGTAGCCCTACAACCATTTGGGCTTCGATGTTGGCGACAGGAGTACGCAGCATACTCTCAATGGCTCCAGCGGCACCAAACCCGGGAAAGTACGAGTCAAATGGTGATGATCCATGGCTTGTGAATAAATCAAATGACGGTTGATTACTCAGATACCCCGCGGCATCGTGGATTGCATTGTCCAATGGTGAGCTGCAAACTCGTCGAGCGAGGGGGGGAAGATGGATGAGGAGTTGGTCCGCCAATGTAATGACATCAAATCCATGCCCGAGGACTGTATTGTCAGTACCGTTTTCTAACACAGCTCTTGCGATTGTGGATGTTGCTTCTCGGAGAAGTGCATCCTTGTCTCCCGGTGCCGTTTCCGGCCAGCACCAAACGTGTGAGAGGAGTACCGTTCCGTAGCCTTGTGCAGTTGCGCGTCCATCGGTGATGGTCACTTGGCAGGTCGCCTCGGTTATCGTGCTGATCACGCCTTTACCGATGATTAGCGGCGGAGATAGCTCGTGTGACCGAAAGATGACTTTAGTGTCAAGGATGCGAAACATCGTGCTAGCCTGCGATGTCAAGTTGATCCCTCAATCGCGAAACTTTTGCAAACGCGGCGATAATTTCATCAATACCATTTTGATCAGACATCAGCTCGGTCATAGGAAGCCATGCACCGGTCTGATGTGCGACAAGCTCGCTGACCGGGCATTTCTTTCGATTTACATCCAGGGATGTTGTGTAACCAATCGATGCGCCGGTATACGGTCCAAAGTCTCCTGCTGTAAACGCATCATGCTCATAAACCAGCGTCGCGTATCCCGGGCCACAGGAAAGGCCCTCAGCACGAAGCGCAGACAAAACTGTATCGCGCGGCACCCTGAAATAGGTGTCATCGATTGCAAAGCAATACAAATGATAGGCATTGCACGTTTCGCCATCCCTGGATGGCAAGGGAGTAAACCCGTGTATTTTCATCAATGCAGAGTTTAGTTTTAGACCGTTTTCAAAGCGATGCAACGTCTGTGGTTCCAGACGTTGTAGTTGGCAACCCAGGATAGCAGCTTGAAACTCGGTCATCCGATAGTTCCCACCGAGCATCGCATGACGATATCGGTTTGTATCTCCAGGTATTCGGCCATTATTTTGCAGTGCAGACAGCCGGCCAAAGAGCTCACTATCGTTGGTAGTAATGATGCCGCCTTCTCCGCAGTTTAGGTTTTTCGAGGCTTGGAGAGAGAAGCATCCAATCGTACCGATCGAGCCAATCTGTCGGTTTTTCCAAGTACTTAAGTGCGCATGGCTGGCATCTTCAATAACGGCAAGGCTATGTGTTGTCGCAACATCTAAGAGA
>JBEDDQ010000117.1:0-5382 GCA_041176185.1 Armatimonadota bacterium
TCATTTTTGTGGCCGCAGATTATGCTTCACAGCAAGCTGAAATACACATTGCCGATTGCACTCGCGCAAATGGTTGGGCTGTATCAGCAGCAATATGGGATGTTGATGGCCGGGACGCTTGTCGCAGTGCTTCCCGTCATAATTCTGTTCCTTTTGTTGCAGAAAGAGTTTGTGGCAGGCCTCACGGCGGGAGCTGTCAAGGGATGACACGTGTAGCAAGGCTTGGCGCAGGTACTCTTGGTGCTGGAGTTGGGCTTGGGGCGATGGCCGCACATATGCTCAAACCCATCCTAACAGAGGCACAAGCTGCGAACTGGCAAACCGGAGTGCAATACCAGATTCTCCATGGTCTTGCGCTGCTTGCCATTGGACTCTCTAACCTGACCGGTCGTAATGTCAGGATTGCTGTCTGGCTTTTCTGCGCCGGAATTGTGATCTTTTCCGGCGGCCTCTACATCAATGCACTCACAGGCATCAAAGCGCTGGGGCGGGTGATTCCAATTGGTGGGATGGCTTGGATTACCGCATGGTTTCTCCTCGCGTTTGCAGGAGCGGGTAAACAGTCTGATCAAGGACCGAGGGCCTGATTGCTCCCCGTCTTCGATGACAATCCTGGTCAGCGTCGTCCGGTTGTCACATGGGGCATCACCGCCAGCTGTGTACTGTTGTTTCTTGTTCAGTTAGTTTTTCTCAATGGCAGGATTCCTGCTGCTGAAGCAGCTGCAAACACACCACCTTGGATGCCAATAGGGTTGCTCTTCACCACCATCAACCTCTTTGTTCACGCTGATTTCTGGCACATCGCCGGAAACATGCTCTACCTTCTCATCTTCGGAAACAACATTGAAGACCTCTACGGCAAGGCTCGCTACTTTACTTTCTATGTACTCTGTGGAATCGCTGGAACCATCTGCCATTGGCTTGTAAATCCGGACCAAACCGTTGTTGGTGCTTCTGGTGCGATTTCCGGTGTGATGGGAGCCTACATGGTCGCGCATCCCGATGCGCGCATTCACTCAATGCTCGGGCCGATCAAAATCAAACTTAAAGCGGTTACGTGGATCCTCATTTACGTCGTGATGAACATCGCTGGGGTGGCCTTCCTCACGGATGGCACGACATCGTTCATCGCTCACCTAGGTGGCATCGCCACCGGAACGTTACTGACCTGGTTGTGGTTGTCCAATAAGCGCAACACTGCTTAGGATTCATCACCTGCTCGATGGATTTCTTGTGGAGCACCCGAACACGGAACATCCAGTTAAAACAAACCGAAGAGGCAGCACACGTCGAACACTGTTAATATCAACGAGTGCAACTAAGGTCTGAAAAAGATCTGGACCAACATTCAGTGCTTAAGGGGTGAAAATCCATGCAAAATCCGGAGCGATGGTTAGGCGACATTCTTTCTGCTGCCGTCACGTCCGCAAATGGCATGTTGGATGACCCATTGATGCGAAAGTCAGTGGACAGAATCACCCGGGCGCTCACTCTGGGGAAATCGACGCCCAGGATACTGATTCTTGATACAGCCGTTATCAATGCCTGGACCCTCCCTGGTAACACCATCCTTATTACACGTGGCCTTGCGACGTGGGCTGAAACGGATGACATCCTTGCTGGAATAATCGCACATGAGCTCGGACATGTTGAGCGCCATCACGCTTGGAGACAGCTGAGTCAGTCCATTCTCCTCAAGGTCATCATCGATCGGATTCGCACGAACGATCGGACGCTCCGCTTGGTGCTAAGTGGCATCAGCATCCTCACAGCGCTCAGTTGGTCCCGCTCCCATGAGCTTGAAGCAGACCGGTTTGCGACGGAGCGGTTGGCAAAGTCAGGATTTAGCCCTGATGCGTGGTGGCGATTTCTTGATGAAAGTGCACAGGCGGGCCCGGTCGCGGAGTTGTTGTCCACACATCCATCGGATGCAACCCGCGTTCGTAACCTGAAGGCAGACCTTCAGAACCGCGTTCAGGGACTCTATTCATCAGATGCTGTCATCGGGCTCCGAAAGGCTCGCCTAGGGTTTACATCCGGTGGGGCAAAGCTCCGCAAACAGCGCACGTTCAACTTATGGGACAAACAAGGGCAGTATCGTCAGCAGCTTCAAAAGACATTTTCACCGCAGAGCATCCTCGCTCCCTTACAGCGCCTGATTATTTGGAATGTCCCGGCGAGTGACCCTGCCATCCTGATTGTCGCCGGTCATGTTTTTGCACTACAGGAACAGCTCTCAGACATCCTCGCGACACTCAGCAATGGAATTACAGTCATCGATGCCAGCTACGCCTCCCGAGCAGAGCCCCTCCTCGACCGCGCTATCGCATGTGCGAGTCGTGCACAGACGGCGATAGGTCTTGTTCTCGCGGATGTCCACACACGCCTTGCCGAGCCGCCAGCCCGGGCGCTCGCTGCAAAGGGAACGCGCTTTGCTGTCCGTGAAGGCTTGCTTCTAAAGGCACAAAAGGAACTTGACACCGCATTTGGCGCCATTGCGAGACTGGATGTCCTCGTTGACACGATCCGGATTTCCCGTGCTGCCGAACGAATCAAAGAGGTCCTGGCGTACAATGACGCCCGTGATGCATGTGAAACGCTGCTAAAACTTGATGGTGTTGATTTACGGATATCTCCAGATGCCTTACAAACGACATTGGAGCTAATTCGTCGATTGTTGGTGCTTGAAAGCCCGGGAAATCGAACCGGATTTACCTATATCGATACAATTGAGGTTGCAGTGGATGTCGCGGTAGAGCAGGGATGTGCTTGGAGTGTTGCACGTTATCTCGATGCGCTGGCTGCAGAACTTGAAGGGATTGAGCAGTGATGACCATCCGACGGATGTTGTGGGGAGTAATGATTCTGGCTGCGATGCTCTGTCTAATCCCCTCTGCCAATCGCTTCAGGACTGAACAGCGAAATCGTCGTGTTGAGGTTGCACTTGACATCACGGAGGTCCGTAAGCTCGCTGCAAGTGAAGGGAAACCACTTACGGATACGCTTCGGCGGTTAAAGAATGCTGGGGCAACGAGCATCCTTATTCAGGAAGACACGCTCGACAGCCTGCGCGATCTTGGAATTGTCGAAATACTCCCATCCACCAAGCACCAAACAACGCTAATGATTGTCCATCAGGGATTGTTCGATCGCATCAAGCACAACCTCCAGGATCGGACGGCGGTGCAGGTTGCAGTCCCAGAGCAGTTTTCGGGAAGTGATCTGGAAGATGCCGGAATCGTGGTAGCGGACCGTTGGGATGCTATCAAGGATATTGGTGTTGGGATTGACCCCGAGGTCGTGACGCTTGTCCGAAGTGCGGGACTGAGCGTTGTTGGTCGCATAGGTAACAACCCAAACCCATCGGATTCGCGTATTGCTACAGCACTCAATGACGTACGCAAGCTAAACATCGATACCGTGATCTTCTCCGGGATGTCTGTTTTAGGTGCGGGGAATCGTTACAAGGAGACGGTAAAGCATTTAGGAGAAACTCCAAAACTTCGCTTCGGCAGTGTTGAGTTTGGCAAGCAAATGGGGGATGCAGCCCTCGTGAAGCAAGCGCCATATAACACCATTCGTGTCCATACAATTACATCCAGTGAAATGGCTACAGCAACGCCTGGGGCCAATATTCAGCGCTTTGCACTTGCTGCACGCGAACGGAATATCCGGTTGCTTTTTGTGCGCCTCTTTCTCGATGGTGCAGAGCCTCTTGACAACGCACTCTCGTATCTTTCTGGATTACGAAGCGCCCTCTACCGTTCACAGCTTGGTGTTGGAACTGCCCGAACGTATAGCAATATCGGAAATCCAATCGCCGGTCGGCTTGCTGCTGGTGTTGTCATTGTTGCAGGTCTTGCCCTGCTGCTTGACTTCACGTTTGGCTTTTTGAAGCTGCGTGCAGCTCCAGTTGCTATTCTTGCAGGCGTCGCTGTAATCGCGCTGACAATGGTAGCGGGAATTATGCCAGCGATTAAGCTTATCGCGCTGCTTGGGGCATGTATTCTTCCATCGCTTGGCGTCGCGATTCTCCATCCGGCATTTTCTATTCCACGGGCAACGATCATCAAACGCTTGGCATTGGTTTTGGCCATCACTATGCTTGGGCCGCTGACCGTGGTTGCAATCCACGCAGATACGCTGTTTTTGGTGAAGGGGGATGTCTTCCTGGGGGTCAAATTGACATTGATCGCACCACTCGCAGTCGCAGTGCTTCTCCATGGGCTAAACCTCAGGGCGGATACTCCCGCTGCGCTTGCCTCCTTGGTACGTGAGCGTGTCTCGATGCTCATCGACATCAGCCGGAACCCGATTCTAATCTGGCAGGTTCTGCTTGGTGGTGGAGTCCTAATCGCTCTTGCGATCATGTTGATGCGCAGTGGGAATGAGTCAAGTGTTGGCGTAAGCTCTCTCGAGCTTCAAGTCCGTTCCCTGCTGGACCGAGTGTTGTTTGTAAGGCCCCGCTTTAAGGACATTCTGTTCCAACCATTTGTGATGCTCAGTCTGGTCCTTGTAAGCAATAAGTGGCCACTGCAACGGATTGCAGCAATTCTCGCATCCATCGCATTAGCATCGATGGTCAACACCTTCTGCCATCTCCATACACCCCTCGTGATCAGCGCACTCCGTGTCGGCTACGGCGTCGTCTTTGGATTGCTTGCAGCGGTCGTGATCAAGCGAATTGTTGACAAAACGGGCCTAGTAAAGCACGAGGAAACCGCCAGTGCCTAAAGCGGCTATCCTTGGTTACTATGGTTTCCGAAACCTTGGCGATGAGGCAGTCCTTGCCGGCATCCACCAAATGCTCTCATCCGGCACGCCTGGTAAATCCCATGACCTGATGGTCCTCTCGGCTAATCCTGAGTGGACAATGCAGCGGCACCCCGGTGTGTCCGCGATAAGCCGCTATGGCCTCCGGAGCCTCCGGTCGCAGCTAAACGGGACCGATACCTTCATTCTCGGCGGTGGGTCGCTCCTGCAGGATGCGACAAGCCTCCGCTCCGTCTTCTGGTATTTTCTCGCGGGGATGCTTGCCGGGAGCGCAGCGCGCCAGACCATATGGTGGGGGCAAGGTATCGGACCGCTTACGCATCCAGTGGCACGAAAACTGACCGGAATACTTGCACGCAATGCCGCAGTGCTGACGGTTCGTGATGATGCGAGTAAAGCACTTCTTTCGTCGTGCGTAAGTGGTCTCAAAATCGATGTCTGTGCTGACCCGGCGTTTTACCTTGGTCACCTCTGTGACCGAACGCAAGACCGCGATGTGGGTGTTTGCTATAGCTTACGCTCCTGGAAGGGGACGTCGCTGGAGTTCCCAGCCACGGATATTGTTGAGGCATGGCACCTCCCGATGCACCTCCCTGATGACATCCTTGG
>JBEDDQ010000118.1:0-3807 GCA_041176185.1 Armatimonadota bacterium
TCAGGACACACATCCCTTCTTCTGCAAACTGCTGATACAGGTTCACCATGTCCCGCCGACCAAGAGGATCAAGTCCATTCAATGGTTCATCCAGCACGAGGACCTTTGGGTCATGTACTATCGCCTGCGCCACTTTTATACGCTGGCGCATACCCTTGGAGTATCCGCCAAGCTTTCGGTCGCAGCGATCTGACATCCCAACACGGTCAATGCTGTTTTGAACCCGCGTGGTTTTGTCTTGGCCCTTGAAGCCGCTGAGGGTTGCCATGAGCTCGACAAACTGTCGTCCGGTCATGTCCTCGTAGAAGTTATCAATTTCCGGGCAGTAGCCTAGGCTGCGTGCAACCCTGGGGTTCGCAAAAGGTTGCTCTCCGAGGACCGCGATTCCACCCGTCGTCGGCTTAATCTGGCCAGTGACGAGCTTTAACATCGTGGACTTACCAGCGCCGTTTGGTCCTAAGAGCGCGGTAAGGCCCTTTGGGATGGTGAAGGAAACGTCATTGAGACCAATGACCTGCCCGTACCAGCGGGAGACATGCTCAAAGTGGATGGTGTTATCTAGGCTCATCCGGATACGACCTCCACAGCGCGGATTTTTGCGCGAGCGATGCCGATTGGCAGAATAATCATCAGCAATCCAATCCCAACCAGCGGAAGTGGATAGGGAGCCTGCAGGCGTCTACGCAGCTTTTTCGGCCCTCCGGCCATCACCTTTTTGGGATCAACACCGAGAAGCTCCATTGAGAGGCCATCCGCGACACCGCGAACCGAGATGTGCTGGACTGTTATCGCTCGTCGAACCACTGCTTTGCCTGCCCCGAGGTCCTGGTCCAATGTTGCATTACGGAACATCAGGAAGCCAGCTGTATTGGAGACAGTCAACAAAATGAATGTGAATGCAGCAAAGAGCGAGCCTGCAAGACGTGCGTTTTTTGTACACGCGGAAAAGCCAATCATCAGGCTTGTGTTGATGACCGGGCTGATGAGGGATGCCCCCAACAGCTTTGCCCACAGCCAGGGTTCCTGCTTGAAGAAGCCTTCATCGGCGTATGTGGTGGCGTAAAAAACCCAGAGCAAAATGGTAGGGAGAACGACCATCCCGGCGAGGAGCATGAAAACTCCCATCCACTTGCCGAGGAGATAGTCGCCCTTTGTGATTGGCTTTGAGAGATAGACCAGAAGCGCGTTTGCGCGGTTATCGGCGGCAATGCTCCCGCTTCCAACAATCAAGGCTGCAATCGTCACGAGGAGGCTCGTCGCAGAAATGGCCTGATACGCGGTCGTCCCATAGGACATCAGCTTTTGAGGAGCATCTCCGGGAGCACCTCCGCCACCAATCCGTGCAGCGACGTTGTTTGAAAAGAAGAACAAAAGCGCTTGGAACAAAAAGATAAGGACGATGAGTGCGCCGTTAATCCAGAATCCAGGCTTTTTGAGGTTTGTTCGGAGCACGGAGAGCGCAACAACCCACCAGCGGAAGGTATGGCTGGTAATGGGGCCATCGTAGTTTCGGTATGTCAGGTCAGCAATCGGACTATTGACCGTTGATTCCTGTACATTGGGCTGACTCATTGGTCGATCGCCTCCATAAAGACATCTTCAAGGCTACGCTGGGCGGGGGCAAAACCACGGACCTGCGCTCCTGAGAGCTTGGCTGCCCGGAAGACCAGCGTTCCAAAGCCCTTTGTGCCATCCGCAAAAGCCACACGAACGCGATTACCCTTGACCTCGCCAACGGTGCCGCCGAGAGCAGTGATTGACTCGCCGAATGCCGCGGATCGTTCTGCAAGCTCAACATCCACGGTGCAGCCGGTTGTACTACGTAGGGCATCGATAGGGCCCGAGAGAATCAGCTCACCGCGACGTAGCACAAGAACTGAATCGCAGGTGCGTTCGATATCAGGGAGGAGGTGGCTCGACACGACCACAGAGAGACCCTTGCCATGGCTGACATCACGGATTAAGTCGAGCATCTGGTCGCGGCCTTCGGGGTCAAGTCCATTTGTCGGCTCATCAAGGAACAGCAGCTTTGGCCCGTGAACTAGGGCTTGTGCGAGCTTGATACGCTGCTTCATTCCCGTGGAGTAGGTCTCTACATTGCGGTAGCGGGCCTCACCTAAGCCGCAGTATTCAAGGACTTCGTGCGCGCGGCGCATCGCTTGGGATGCTGGCATACCGGCGAGTTCACCCGCATACGCCACAAATGTGACCGCATTCATCCCCGGGATATGGCAGTCCTGTTCAGGCATCAGGCCAATCTTCTGCCGGATGAGCATTCCTTGCGTTGCGACATCGAGGCCAAGAACCTGACCACGGCCGCCTGCGGGGCTTACAAAGCCAAGAAGCGTTTTGAGGAGGGTTGTTTTACCGGCGCCATTTGGCCCCAGCAAACCCGTACAGCCATCGGGGATGACGAGGGAGAAGTCCGACAAAATCGTCTTCGTGCCATAGCGAACGGTGAGGTTTTCAACGGATGCCACACCAGTAGAATCGAGGGACATTATGGCTTAACCTTACCACGTACAGGAGACCACTTACGGTCGGTGAGGCGTTTGTCGCTCCACCGGTTCGCCCAGTCAAGCATTTCAGCAAGTGTATGTAGAATCGATTCTGCGGCCCGGTAACCATGCGACTCATGCGGCAGCAAAACAAGCTTCACCGTCGCTCCATGTGCGGCAAGTGCTTGGTAGAAGCGTTCGGATTGCTGGGTATGTGTTCCCGGATTGTTGTCTGCTGCGCCATGAATCAACAAGATTGGATCGGTGATTTTGTCAGCAAACGTAAACGGCGAGAGCCGGTGGTAAATTTCCTGTGCTTCCCAGTACGTGCGTCGCTCTGACTGAAATCCAAAGGGAGTCAGCGTCCGGTTGTAAGCACCTGAGCGTGCGATTCCCGCTGAAAAGAGACCCGGGGCATGGGCAAGCAGGTTGGCCGTCATAAATGCACCATAGGAGTGTCCGCCACAGACAATGCGGTGCGGATCTGAAATACCCCGGGAGACCAGCATGTCAACCGCACTTTGTGCGGCATCCACGATTTGCTCTGCAAATGTGTCATTCATGGTGTCCGGGTCGCCGATAACAGGAACGGATGCATCCGCGAGAACCGCCCATCCAGCTGCCGCAAACCAGACCGGGCTTGTGCCCGCGAGGCGGGTGAAGACGCGGTCAGAGCCACGAACCTGCCCGGCGGTAGCAGGGTCGGAATACTCTTCCGGGTATGCCCAGAACAGCGTTGGGAGAGGGCCATCCCGCTTTGGATCGTGCCCCGGTGGCAGAAACAACGTTCCTGTTAACTGGACGCCATCGGAACGTTTGTAGCGGACCAGCTCACGATGCATCCCTGTCAGGTCCGGATGCGGATCCACAAAACCAGTGAGGTTTCTTCCGTTGAGCCAGAGGTTAGGCGGCGTTGCTGGATCCTGGCGCGAAAGAATCAGGTCTTCCTCGAAACTAAAGCCGACAAACGTTTCAAAGGCATCCGTTCCACAGCGGTGGACTTCGACGGTGATGCCATCTCCTGGGTGAAAGGCATTGAGAAATGGCCTATCGCCATCCGCGCTTGCCCCGCGGCCCGTGAGGAACCAGATTCCATCACGCTCACGAACAATGCTGGTGCCATCTGGTAGTGTCTCATAGACAAGGTCGCCCGGGTCATTGTAGGCATCGTTGACCGAGAGACTCCAAAGCTCTTCCCGCTGGGATGCATCGAAAAGTGATGTCCGCCAGCTGGTTCGCCAGCGCCGGTCACGGTCGTACTCTGTGAGGATGACATCTCCAGCACGCGGGAGCCAGTCGATATCCGCGA
>JBEDDQ010000119.1:0-3946 GCA_041176185.1 Armatimonadota bacterium
ATAATGGCCTCAAGGTTTGCGAACAGTGTCCGTTCACCAAAGGACTTTGTCAGACCATTGATGTTGAGGACTTCGCGGCCAATTCGACCTGCATTTTTGTCATCAATACGGGCTTTGACACGGCTGTTATCGAAGCGGACAGCTTCCACCTTTTCCATTCGCTCGATGCGTCCGAGTGTCTTATGCCGGATGTTGGACTGGGTGGCATCCGCGCCCATGTTCCGCTTGACAAGATCCTTCAGGCGCTCGATTTCTTTTTGCTGGTTTTCGTACAGCTCCTGTTGACGCTGAAGTCGCTCTTCCTTTTGTCTACGGAAGTGCGAGTAGTTGCCTTTGTAAATCGTCAGCTTTTGAAACTCGAGCTCGGCAATCGTGTCGACAACGGCATCCAGGAAGTAGCGGTCGTGGCTAACCAGAATCACGGCACCGGCGTAGTCTTTGAGAAAGCCTTCCAGCCATTCCGTCGCGTTGATATCGAGGTGGTTTGTTGGCTCATCGAGGATGAGCAGGTCTGGTCTCGTCAGCACAAGCTTTGCGAGTGCGAGGCGGGTTTGTTCGCCTCCGGAACACGCACCGACCTGTTTTGCTAGGACATCCGGGCCGAACCCAAGACGCATCAGGGTGCTGTCCTTTTCGGCTTCGATTTCCCAGCCACCGCGCGATTCGAACTCATCCAATGCCTCGGTATAGTCTTCCAAGGCTGTTGCAAGAGCATCATCGGATGTCGCAGCGCTCATCGCATGTTCTGCCGCCGTAATCCGTGCCTGAACGGCGCGGTAGGGTTCGAGTGCGACTTCAATCTCTTCTGCGATGGTGCGTTCCGGATGCACGGGGGCTTCCTGGCGGAGATAGCCCATCCGCCTGCCGGCAGCAAGAGTGACTTTTGGCGGCGCGGAGCTGTTTGGGTCAGCGTTTTCCTGACCAAGGAGTATTTTGAGGAGGGTGGTTTTTCCACCGCCATTACGTCCAATGAGGCCAAGCTTTTGCCCAGCGGCTATGGTGAAGGTGATGTCGGAAAAAAGCTGGTCTGCACCATAGCTCTTTGCCAGGTTGGAAACCGTCAGGATACTCATACGTGCGTTGACCCACTCCCGGGCGTAACGAGACTGCCCGGGTATTATCGCCGTCCGGATGCGTGTGTGCAATCGGAAACGTGCATCTACTGGATAGCGCATTGAAAACGTATTCTGTTCGAATGTATCCAAAGTGGAAAGATTCTTGCCTGTACTTGGTACCCGACCTGCTAGAATGTCCGAGTGGAAATACAGAGAGAAGATGACCTCGTCGACTATAAGCCAATCGGACGGCTGGATAGTCAGACCGCGGAACATTATCAACAGGAGCTGCTTTCCATCCTCGATGGCAGCATCGCCGGGATTGCACTTGACCTCTCTGCTGTTACGCATCTTAGCACCGCTGGGATTCGGGTCTTACTGATGGTTGGGCGTACCGCACAGGCTAAGGGTGTTCCATTCGTGTTGCACTCGCTTCCACCGGCGGTTACTGAGATTGTTCGAATAACGGGCCTTGCCGAAGTGCTGACGCTGCGAGGAGTGTAACGGTTGATGTTCGGTTCAGAGAGTATGTCCTAACGTGGCAAAGAAACCGGATCGCCTGCAGTACGGTACCGATGACATCCCGCCACGGCCAGCGCTCCTCCTCCTAAGCATCCAACACGTGTGCCTTGCGCTCGTGTTTGCCATTTACCCGGCTGCAATCGCGCAAAAAGTCGGGATGACACCGCTGCAAAAGGCAGGTTTGCTAACGGCAACCATCATTGCCACTGCCATCACAACGTTTCTGCATCACTTCAAGCCGCCGCTTGGAAATGGAAACCTAACGGTTCAAACACCGACTCCCGTAGTGGTGCCGGCCCTGATGCAAGCGGCTGGAATCGGTGGTCTGCCACTCCTTGCTGGAATGAGCATCATTTTTGGAGCGACAGAGCTCGCTGTCTCGCGCGTGATCAAGTACCTGCGGGCGTATTTCCCACCGGAAGTGTCCGGCGTTGTCGTGATGATGCTTGGTGTCTCTCTAGCCGAGTCGGCCGTCAGGAACTTCAGCGGAGCAACGATGTCTGCCGGGGTGGTGACTTCGGTCAACCGGGATTACATCCTCGTCGCATCGCTCACCCTCGCCACCATCATCGCCTGTGCAGTCTTCGGCAAAGGCATCATCAAGCTCTTCTCCCTCGGTTTTG
The DNA here is from genome assembly GCA_041176185.1 of Armatimonadota bacterium. Classification (GTDB taxonomy): domain Bacteria; phylum Armatimonadota; class Armatimonadia; order Armatimonadales; family Armatimonadaceae; genus CAIRTT01. The sequence continues at coordinate 2,201 of JBEDDQ010000119.1, forward strand.
GCCTCGCCGTAGGCCTAATCACATCCAAACTTGTCGGCGCTTTCAACCCAGTTGATATCGCCAACATTTCCGCAAGTCCTTGGGTTGGCCTCCCGACCATCAACCTCGCGGTTCCAGCATTCGATGTCGCTCTGATACCCCTCGTTGTCATCATGGCCGTCATCCAGTGTGTCGATACCCTCGGGTCGTTTATCAGTATCCAGCGCATTAATGATGAGGACTGGAAAAAGCTCGACACAGATCAGGCTGCTGCGGGAATCCAAGCCAATGGCATCGGAAACATGCTCTCTGGATTCATCGGAGGCATGCCGGGGGGAATTTCATCCGCGCATATCGGCTTGGTGATGGCCAGTGGTGCGGCTGCCCGGCGAGTGGGTGCGTTTACCGGTATTTTGTTGATGTTTTCGATTTTTACGCCAAAGCTTGTCGCGGGTCTGTCGAGCATTCCCCAGCCGGTGATTGGCGCGCTTCTCGCGTACACGGCAGCATTTATGATGGTCGCCGGAATGGAACTAATTCTCTCTCGTCTCCTGAGTGAGCGGCGAATTTTTACAGTTGGGCTGTCGGTTCTGATTGGCCTTAGTACCGTGATACTCCCGGGGGTATATTCACATCTGCCCATCCTGCTCGCAAATGTCTGCGAATCAACGCTTGCAATTACTGCAGTCAGTGCTATTTTGCTAAACATGCTATTTCGGATTGGGATTAGCCGGCGGGCAGAGCTGCCTGCAAACCCTGATGGCCATCACTACGAGACCATTGCTCCATTTATGGATCGCATCGGTAAAGACTGGGGTGCCCGCCGCGACATTGTCGACAAGGCATCCACTGCTTGCGCCGAGACATTCGAAGCGCTTGCGGCGCACGAAGTGCCAAGCGGTGATGTTACACTTTCCGTTGAATTTGATGAAGTCGATTTGGTGATGACGTTTACGTACCCGGGGAAACCATTGGTGATTCCAACGGAGCGCCCGAGTCTGCAGGACTTGATCGCAGAGACCGATGCGCCTGCGCAGCTTGGCGGATACATCGTCCGCAAATATGTTGACCGTTTATCTCAGACCAGGTCGGGAGATCTGAACAAGCTCATTTTGAAGCTGGAACACTGACGTTACGTTTGGGATGCCTCATGTGCATGCCAGGCGATTGCCTGTTTTGTAAAATCAGCGATATGCGCTTGGTCAGCAGTTGTAAGGGATGCGGTGAAGTCCAGATTCCCGATGGTTGTGGTCCCTAGCCGAAGGAGCTTGTCTGGATCTGCAAAGTGAAGTGCTTTGAAGAAGCGAAGGGTGACGCATTTGGTGCCGCGGGCATCGATAGCAATAAGCCAGTCGCTACGCTTATGGCCAACCCGGTACATCAGCATTTTGTAGCTGATATAGCCTTCGAGATCAGCGCTGATGGCACGGATTGTGGCATCGATATCTGTGACCAGCGCGGTAAATTTGTCATCCACGGTCGTCAGAAACGTGTCCCGTGTGGCGATGTTAGTTTCAGGGGAGACGGGCATGCTGGAGGTTTTACCACGGCTGGATGGCCAGCTTCATTCATGATGGAATCACCCTATGGTTACGATTCTCAGTCTTTTGTGGATGATGCAGCAGCCGGTCAAGGGAGACCATGCGAAAGCGCATTTGGCGACGTGTTACGGGAAAGCCAACTGCCGTGCTTGCAAAACATGTGAGCACTGTCTGCATTGCTCTGTCGGTCGGGGGACATGTGGCGTTTGCAAGCCACGCACAAGGC
>JBEDDQ010000120.1:0-5102 GCA_041176185.1 Armatimonadota bacterium
CACCAGAATGGAATCACCGCAATTGTCGCTATTCCGAGGACTCCACGGACTTCCATCGGCAAAAATGTAGCCAAACCAATTGCCAGCAGAAGAACACCCCAAATCCACAACCTTGGAATCATTTCGGTGATGATTTCAGCACGGTGAGCCCCTTGGGTCGTAGCCGCAATTGATGATGCTTGCAGTGCAGCTCCGCACTCGCCACAAACAGCTGCCTGCGCGGGATTGAGGCGGCTGCATGTGCGACAGATTTGGTCGCGCGTATGAAGCGTCATTCCAAAGGATCCTGGGCGTTCACGCTGTGCAATATCAAGCTGGGCCAAACGTATTTTCCGACCTGTGTCCGTCGAGACAAACATCCCACGGGCCTTAGCGGTTTCCTCCGCCTTTAGCCAAGCGTCGATGGCATCATCCGGCTGATCAGCTGCCCGTAATGCATCTCCTAAACGATCCCAGGCGTCCGGAACATCATCTGATGCATCAATATACTGCCGGCGCAAGGTGACGAGAGTCTGGCGCCTTCGATGTTCGGCATCACGCTCTCGAACTGTATCAACCCTATCTTTGATAACAGCCCAAAGGACGATGCCGAACAGAATGCAGGATAGGAGTGTAAGAAACCCTTCCATCAGGCCTTCGTACGTTTCCTTGAAAAGAACTGGCTGATGTCATCGAAGAGTATATATGTACAAGGAATTACCAACAGTGTCAGGAGTCCTGAAAGAATCAGGCCACCCATGACAACGATTCCTAGCGGTTGTCTGAACTCCGATCCACGTCCGAGTGCTGCTGCAACTGGCCAGGCTCCAAGAATCTGAGCAAGCGATGTCATAAGGATTGGACGTAAACGTGCCGGTCCACTCTCTAGCAAGGCCTCAAATCGGTCCTTACCTTCCCGTCGCAGGTTATTCGTATAGTCCACCAACAAAATGGCATTCTTCGTCACAAGTCCCATCAGCATAATCACACCAATCATCGCAATAATTGAGAGTGGCTTACCTGTAATGAGCAATCCAAGGAGACCTCCAACAAGGGCTTGAGGGATTGAAAGCATAATGACTAGTGGGTAGAGCAAATTGTCAAACAACGCTGCCATTAGTATGTAGACCAGGCCAATTGCAAGGAGGAGTGCTGACACCATGAACACGCCTTCCTCTGCCATTGTGTTTGCTTCTCCGCCCCACGTGTAACTCGCCCTTCCAAAATTAATCTTAGCAAGCTGTGGGTCAATCGCTTGCTGCATATTGCCGATGACCTTACCTGGCGCCAGGTAAGCAGAGACAGTCACTTGGCGAAGGCGGTTACGTCGGTCAATCTTCGTAGGACCGCGGTCTTCATAGATTCGCGCAATGTCCCTGACACGGACTGACTGTCCACTTCGGTAACCGATGATGACATTGCCAACATCAGACACCGATGAGCGGTTAAGGTTCTGATACTGAATTCGAATATCGTATTGCTCGCCATCAATACGCAGCTTGGATTCAATATTGCCTTCTATGGCATCCCGGAGGACACCAGCAACTTGTTGAACGGTCATCCCATAATCCGCAGCCCGTCTTCGGTCGAGTACGATACGTACTTCAGGCTTACTTGGCTTGTACGATACATCGGGAGTAAGGATTCCGTCGGTTTTTACTAAGACATCCTTGACTGCACTCGCTCGCTCGAGAAGCTCACTAAGGTCTGGACCGGTGATGATAATCTGTACCGGCGCTGCCGTGCCTCCAAAGCCAGAGACCTCGGTCGTTTTCACATCCGCGCCAACGATGTCCTTTGTGCGTGCACGAACGAGCTCAGCGACTTCGACATCGGACTTACTGCGTAGGTTGGACGAGTCTTTCCAGAACTGCAAACGGTCGAGGTTACCGATAGGTTCGCCAAGAATGAGCCTGACTTGTCCGAAGTTCGATCCCGAACTGGTTTGGCTTTCAAAGCCGCCCGTCGAGGTGCTACCTGCAGTGAGCTCGATGTAGTCGATTTCAGGAATATCACGTACCGCTTCTTCGATCTTTCGCAGCGCCTGATTCGTGCGTGCGAGGCTTGAACCAGCAGGAAGTTCAACACTCAATGAAACAAGACTCTGATCAATTCCAGGGGCAAATCTGAATCCAAGCGGCGTTCCTACAATACCGGACACACTACAGACTACAAACGTAACTGCAGCACCGACTGAACCTACAATCAGTGGCTCACCGGATCGTTTGCCTCTCATTCGATTGACAGCAAAGATAACGGCTCCACCGACTACTTGAAGAGCGACTAAAGGAATCGCTGTTTCAATAGCCTTACCACCAGACCCAGCGGTTACCATCCAGAGAATGATATTTACTAGGGCCATATTTCCAATGAAAATGACGGTCCCGCGATGAAGGAGCGCCCAATGTAGGGTCTTGCGATACTTAGCACTTAGGGAATGGAAGAATGCATCGAAAGAACGCGCAAACTTACCCGTCGGTGCATCACTGAATCCCTGCTGATACCACTTACTCGCAAGCATTGGAGCCAGCGTAAAGGAGACCAGCAGCGAAAAAAGCGTTGCAACGGCGACGGTTACGCCGAAGCTCCGGAAGAATTGTCCTACGATGCCACCCATGAAAGCCACTGGAACAAATACAACGACATCCACGAGGGTGATGGTAAGTGCTGCAAGACCGATTTCCCCGCGGCCCTTCAGCGCGGCTTCATCGGGTGGGTAGCCAAGAGCCAGAAACTTGTAGATGTTTTCTAGAACAACGATGGAGTCATCTACCAGAATGCCTACCGCAAGTGAGAGGCCAAGCAACGTCATCGAGTTGAGCGTAAAGCCAAGGGCTTGCATGACAAGGAAGGTGGACACGATAGACGCTGGGATAGCTATGGCCACGATCATTGTTCCGCGCAGGTTATGGAGGAACAAGTAAACAATCATAACCGCGAGCACGGCACCAATGAGCAGCGTGTGTTGGACATCCAGAAGGTTTTCTTCAACCTCTTTTGCCTGATTGCTCGTAGTTGTTATTTCGATGTCAGCCGGGAGGAGGACCTTTGCATCTGCGATCTGCTTTTCAATCCCACGTGCAATGTCAACCGTATTTCCACCACTGATCTTTTGTACCGACAGGGTTACCGTGTCAGTCGAGTCTGTAATCTTGCCACTCTGATCACGCTTGGCAAGGGATGCACTTTCAGTGCGCTCCCGAGCCGTGTCTCTAACATCAGCAATATCCTTTAGGCGAATGCTTTTCGGACCGCTGGGAAGCTGTGCAGTGAACTCAAGCTCCGCGATTTCATTGGCATCCTTGAATTCGCCGACAACACGGACAGCATAGTCACGCACGGATTCCGTAACGCGACCAGCGGGAAGATTTAGGTTTTGTGCACGAATCGCGCTCACAACATCGGAAACCGTCAATCCAAGTGCATCAAGTTTTCCTCGGTTGAGCTGAATCCCAATCTCCCGTTTGTCTCCACCGATTACATTGACAGCGGCAACTCCAGCCACTTGACTAAGGCGGTCTTTGATCGTTCTGTCGCAAAGGTCGCGAATCTCACGTGAATCTCGCCCCGATGTTGAACGTACAGCCAGAAACATAATTGGAGCCGAGCCGGTATCAAATTTCCCAATGAGGGGGACATCTGCCGCCTGTGGCAGAGCTCTCCGTACAGAATCGACCTTTGCTCGTACATCCGCTGCAGCTGTGTCAACATCAACACCCAGCTGAAACTCAATTGCGACAATGGAAATACCCTGTTGTGAGACGCTGGTTACATTTTTGATGCCGTTGACACTGAAAACCGCATCCTCAATTGGTTTCGAAATCAGCGTTTCAATTTCACCTGGTCCCGCACCGGGATAGACGGTACTGACAGAAATAAATGGGAAGTCGATGCGCGGATCCTGCTCTGCTGGCATCTTGAACAAGCCCTGTAATCCAAGGATAGTCAATACCGCGAAGAGCATCAAAATCGCAATCGGACGCTTAATACTGAGTTGCGTTAGGGACATTGGTTATTCGCCCTTTGGGATACGGATTGCAGAGCCATCCGACAGGTTACCGATGCCATTTATCACGACGACTTCATTGGGTTCGATGCCAGATACAGCACATGCGTCAGAATTCTGGAATAGTACCTTTACTGGCTTTAGCTTCGCCGTTTCATTTTCCACAACATACACATAAGTCGATCCATCAGTTTTGGTGACCAAGGCAGATTTCTGGATACTCGTCGCGGTTATTTTGCGAATCTCGATGTTTGCAGTCCCGTACATTCCTGAACGAATCGCTGCGACATCTCCTGCGATGCTCAGACGAACTTTGTAATTTCGAGAGTTTTGTTCTGCGATAGGGGAGACATCAATCACAGTTGCTGATAACGACCTGCTGACACCGCTGATATCAAGGAATGCCTGCGACCCTGCCCGCAATTTGCTAACATCGCCTTCAGGAACACTAGCTTCAAACACAATGGTTCCTTCTGGAACAACTTGTACGATGGGATTGCCAACAGAGATCGATTGCCCAGGTTCAGCCATGCGCTTCGCGACACGTCCAGACATCGTTGCTCGAACTGTACATTCGGACAGTGCCTGCTTTGCCTGAGCGACAGCAGATCCGGCATTTGCTGCCGCTGCCTTTGCCTGCGACAGAGAGGCATTTGCTTGTTCCATAGCAGCTTTTGCTGCAGCGACATCATCCTCTTTGATCTTCGATGCTATGGTACTGGTTTTTGCAAGGCGGAGTGCCTGTTCTGCGCGTCGCACGACGAGTTCAGCCTGCTTGATGGATTCTGCACGACCGCCCGTTCGAACAAGGTCAAGCTGCGCGGTTGCGGAACGTAAGCCAGCGCTCGCAACTGCTTCTGCATTTACCGCTTGATCGAGCTGTGATTGCGATGCAGCACCTTCACGAACGAGACTTTCATAGCGTTTACGATCCGCGGATGCCTTTACGAGAGTCGCTTCCGCCTGTGCCACGCTGCTCTCAGCGGCAATGATTTCCTGTGTACGCTGGGGTTTCCGGGCAACTTCAAGCTGCTCTTTTGCAATGGAGAGTGCATCTTCCGCATCGCGGATTCCGACATCCCCACTTGTCACTTGTGATTCCAGAGACCGCTTGGCC
>JBEDDQ010000121.1:0-4659 GCA_041176185.1 Armatimonadota bacterium
GACACTGCTCCAGTGGGCTGGTCAAAAGAAGTGGGTTCACTATGAGGGAGATGCAAGGTAATGCAACAATTAATTTGGTTGGTTGCCATCGCAGGAGCACTAGTGGCGCTTGCTTTTGCCATCGGTGCGCTAATAGCTACAGTGCGAAAGAAGTCACTATCTGCTGGCGCATTCGCTGTCGCACTCATCGCATCGCTCCTTATACTTGCGTTTGGAGTCCGGCATAACGTTGTCCTCATCGCTGGAGACATCGTTGCGTGGATTGTTGCAATGAGAATTCTCAAGGCAACAACCCGTAACAAAGATCATGCATCGGATATTGTTCGACTCTCAGCTACGCACATGGTTCTGCTTGCTGGAACGTTTTTGTTTGTCATTCCGTTTGCTTGGCTGGTGTCGACGAGCCTTAAGAGTGATGATGAACAGGCAGTCTTTCCTCCGGTATGGATCCCAACGCAGCAGGTTTTGGTGCATTCCGTCAAGCGCCCAGATGGCACTCCAGGGCGACTTTCAACCATGAAGGATGGAAAGGAAGTAGTCGAATTTGAAGAACTTCCATCTGGTGAGATAAAGGTTGCGCCATTACTCCCTGATGGTAGTGTTGACAAGGCAAATGTAATTACTTCAAAAAGAAGTGAACTTACTAAGGTACGTAGGATTGAGCCGCGCTGGTTGAACTACGTCGAAGCACTGAAGTACCTTCCACCAGACACTTACTATGGCTGGACATTTCTCAAGAACAGCTTGATTCTTACTGTTCTCAGTGTGCTTGGTACAGTGCTGTCGTCATCGATGGTTGCTTACTCGTTCGCCCGCCTCCGATGGCCGGGGAGAGAGGGGTGGTTCAAAGTGATGTTGGCCACGATGATGATTCCGGGGGCAGTTACATTAATGCCCCAATTCCTTATCTTTAGGTCACTTGGGTGGATTGATAGTCTACGGCCACTTTGGGTGCCAGCATTTTTCGGTTCGGCATTCAATATCTTTCTGCTGCGTCAGTTCTTTCTGGGAATTCCTAATGAGCTCGAAGATGCCGCTAAGATCGATGGATGCGGGCCATTTACGACCTATTGGAAGGTGATGTTGCCTCAGGTGAAGCCTGCGCTTGCAGCAATTGCAATTATGGCTGTGCTTGCCGCGTGGAATAACTTCCAGGGGCCGCTTATATACCTGACCAGCCCTGAGCAAATGCCGATGGCTTATGGCCTTCAGCTATACCAACAAGACCATGCCGGGGAGCCAGGCTTAATGATGGCTGCATCCACTATGGTTGTCCTTCCAATCGTAATCCTCTTCTTCTTCTCACAACGCTACTTTATTGAAGGAGTTTCCCTTTCGGGTCTCGGTGGACGATAATCGATTTGAATACATCGCTAAGCATGGTATGATGCTCAGCGTTCGGGGGATTAGCTCAGCTGGGAGAGCGCTTCAATGGCATTGAAGAGGTCAGCGGTTCGATCCCGCTATCCTCCACTCGAACCGGGTAATAGTTATTACCCGGTTATTTTTTTACGAGGTAAGCCACACAATGTCCCGCTCACTCATTTGGTTCCGACGTTCGCTGCGTCTGGATGATTTACAGGCATTTCGAGTACCTGTAGAACGGGGACACGAGGTTGCTTGTGTTGTTGTGAAAGATAGCAAGTTCAGAATTGGCGCAGGCGCATTCTCTGAGCGTACGAAAATGTATGACGACGCATTGTCATCCCTTGCAAGTGACCTGTCTGACCTCGGAGGTAAGCTTTACGCTCTTGATGGAAATCCAGAAAAAGAGATTCCAAACTTTTTAGCGAACAACAAATTTACAGATCTCTGGTTTGCCGAGGAAGTCGAACCGGATGGGATTGTTCGCGATCAATACGTTCGTAGCCAAGTTGAAGCATTGGGTATTCACGTTCATGCGACCAATGACCAATATCTTTACCCACCAGCTGCATTTATGACGGGAACAGGGAAGCCGTATTCTGTTTTCACACCATTTAAGAAACGCTGCTTATCACAGCTACCCGGGCCCCCAATGGATGCTCCGACTAGTGTTAAGTGGTTCAATATAATTTCGCCGTCAGTTGCTCCGTCCATCTCCGATGGTAGTAAGACATTTTGTGCCATTGGGACCGCTTCCGCATACCGTCACTTCTCTGAGTTCTGTGCAACAGATATCAACGATTACAAAGAGAAACGGGATATTCCGGCAGAACAGGGAACATCCAGATTATCCCCACACCTGCACTTCGGTGTCGTATCACCGCGTAGATTGCTACACATGGCGCTTAGTGTTAATTCCGATGGCGCAGCAACGTACGCATCAGAACTCATTTGGCGAGATTTTTATGCACAGGTTCTCTACCACCGCCCGGACACCGTTACAGCGTGTTTCCAGCCTCAATGGAACAACCTAGTCTGGGAAAACAACCCTGATTACATCGATGCTTGGATGAATGCGCAAACGGGTTATCCCATTGTTGATGCTGCTATGCGTCAGCTTAATGCGACGGGGTGGATGCATAACCGCTTACGGATGATTGTCGCATCGTTTTTGACTAAAGACCTTCTCGTAGATTGGCGAATTGGTGAAGCCTACTTCCGCTGTCGACTATTGGATGGAGATATTTCATCCAATGTAGGAGGTTGGCAATGGGCGGCTAGTACTGGAACGGATGCGCAGCCGTGGTTCCGAGTGTTTAACCCTGTAACTCAAGGGACTAAATTTGACCCTGATGGTCGATTTATTCGTGAATGGCTTCCTGAGCTCAAAAATGTTCCCGATAAATTTATCCATGCTCCATGGCAGATGACGTATAGTGATGCCGTATGGACGGGTCTTCGCCTTGGCCTAGATTACCCAAATCCCATTGTTGACCATGGTGTGCAGCGTGCCAGAGCGCTGGAAATGTTCAAAAAGGTGACATCGACGCGTGAAACTCCTTATCGTCCAGTCTCTGATAGCAACGACGCTGCTGCTCGTTAGCACTTCGACATGTCAGCCCGCTAAAGCACAAACTAAACAGAGTGCATCCGAGGTAACACAGGCTTCGTCACAAGGTGAATCGCTTCCAAAAGGTGTTCCCGATGTTCAGGTTATGGTAGGACCGGGTGCACGAGGTTACACGGTTGCTTTTGTTTTCCCAAAAAAGGTTGACTCAAAGCTTGTTAAGATGCATGTGGATCGTTTTGTCCAGCTTTCAAATGCACCTGTTTCTGGATTGACGATCGAAACAAGTCGACTTGAGCATGAGCCAGGAGCAAAGATTGCAAAAGAGCCGCTGATGACATCTGCGACCTTTGAGACCAAAGCAGAGCTTGTTGGGCGTCAGGTAGGAGCTTTTTTTCCTGAAAAGTTAATCCTCGCACTTGAGCAATATGACCGGATTCAAGTGACATTTCTAGTCGAGCAGTCCTTTGTTTATGCAAAGGCACGACACTTTGAAAACGAGAATCTCTTCGTTGATGTGTTCGGCCAGCAGGGAGCCTTCACATTTGTGGCGAATATTCGCAAGCGTCCCATTACGGAGTTTGTGATTCCTGAACAGGATGCTGCAATATCTAGAACCAAACCACAGCGGAAGTCGTCTATGGCCCTGATTTGGATGGTTGTTGGTTTAGCTATTGTTGGTGGAGTGACGGTTATGGTGATCGTCAAGCAAAACGTCGGTAGATAAATTTGGAAGGTTGAGACCAAGCGTCATGTTGACTGTTCATGATTTGATTCGATTAGCTGCAGAGCGAAAAGCATCGGATATTTTTATCAAAGCGGGAGCACCACCAAACTGGCGTCTCCACGGTCGCATTGCTGCGGTCGAAGAGCAGCCGATTCTGTCGCCCGAAGATACGCGAAAGATGGCTTACTCGGTAATGACGCATGAACAAATCATGCAGTTTGAACATTATCCAGAGCTTGACCTTGCGATTGAAATTCCGGATGTAACCCGCGTTCGATGTAACATCCATAAACAACGCAATAGCGTCGGAATGGTTTTGCGCCTTGTTCCGCTTAAGATTTACACCCTCGATATGCTCGGAATGGCTCCCGCTGTCGGAGAAATGACCAAGAACCGTTCTGGTCTGGTTCTAATCACGGGACCGACCGGTTCAGGGAAGTCCACGACGCTTGCGGCGATGATCAATAAGGTCAACACTGAGCAGGCCAAGAACATTATCACGGTTGAAGACCCAATCGAGTTTGTTCACCCTGACATCAAATCGATTATCTCTCAACGCGAAGTTGGTATTGATACGGAATCCTTTTCGGATGCACTTAAGTATGTCGTCCGCCAGAACCCTGACATCATTTTGATTGGTGAGATCCGTGACGTGGAAACAGTTTCTGTTGCACTTCAGGCAGCTGAAACTGGTCACCTCGTTTTCGGAACACTTCACACATCAAGCGCATCTGAAACACTTGATCGTCTGATGCACTTGTTCCCACCTCACGAAAAAGGACTGTTGTGTCTGCGACTTGCGAACACACTCCGCGGAATCCTTTCCCAAAAGCTCCTGCCACGACAGGATACTGCGGGCCGTGTTGCAGCCGTTGAAATTATGGTCGTCACGCCTACTGTTTCCAAGCTGATTGAGGAAGGTCGTGCGGGCAATATCTACACGGCAATCCAAGAAGGTGGTTTCTGGGGAATGCAGACGATGAACCAATGTCTTGCACGC
>JBEDDQ010000122.1:0-5465 GCA_041176185.1 Armatimonadota bacterium
CGCCAGGATGACATTCTTGGAGTCGTGGAAGGTTAATCATGGCAGCTAAAGGTTTACAGTTCAACGAATCCGCCCGCCGCTCCCTCGAGCGTGGCGTAAACATCCTCGCCGATGCAGTCAAGGTCACCCTTGGCCCAAAGGGACGCAATGTTGTCCTCGAGAAGAAGTTCGGCAGCCCAAGTATCGTCAATGACGGTGTGACCATTGCCAAGGAAATCGAAGTCGAAGACAAGTTCGAGAACATGGGCGCACAGCTCGTTCGCGAAGTTGCATCGAAGACCAACGATGTTGCCGGTGATGGAACCACCACCGCGACCGTTCTCGCTCAGGCCATCGTCCGCGAAGGCATGCGTAACGTCGCTGCAGGCTCCAACCCAACAATCATCAAGCGCGGTATCGACAAGGCAGTAGAAGCAGCAATCGCTGAAATCCGCCGCATCGCGACCCCGGTTGAAGGCGCAGAAGCCATCACAAACGTTGCAACCATCTCCGCAAACGACCGCACCATCGGTGAGCTCGTTGCCAAGGCGATGGAAGCTGTCGGCAAAGATGGCGTCATCACGGTTGAAGAGTCCAAGGGTACCCAGACCGAGCTCGAGCTCGTTGAAGGTATGCAGTTTGACAAGGGCTACATCTCCCCATACATGGTCACCGATTCAGAGCGCATGGAGGCTGTCCTCGACGAGCCATACATCTTCCTCTATGAAAAGAAGATCTCTGCCGTCGCAGACCTCATCAAGCCACTTGAGACAGTTTCCCGTGCTGGCCGCCCATTGGTCATCATTTCGGAAGATGTCGATGGCGAAGCATTGGCAACTCTGGTTGTCAACAAGATCCGTGGCATTCTGAATGTGGTTGCAGTCAAGGCGCCAGGCTTTGGCGACCGCCGCAAGGCTATGATGGAAGACATCGCTATCCTCACCGGTGGCAAGTTCATCACCGAAGACCTCGGCATCAAGCTCGAGAACCTCGATGACCTTTCCTACTTTGGCCGTGCAAAGCGCATCGTCATCACCAAAGAAGACACCACCATTGTTGAGGGTGCCGGTGAACCAGATGCAATCCAGGGACGTATCGCACAGATCAAGGCTCAGATCGGTAACTCCGATTCTGACTACGATCGCGAAAAGCTCCAAGAGCGCCTCGCAAAGCTCGCTGGTGGCGTTGCTGTTGTCAAGGTCGGTGCCGCTACCGAGACCGAGCTCAAGGAAAAGAAGCTGCGTATCGAAGATGCACTTTCCGCTACCCGCGCTGCGGTTGAGGAAGGCATTGTCCCAGGCGGCGGAACCACGCTGCTCAAGGCAATCGATGCCATCAATGCAGGCGAGTACAAGGGTGATGAGAAGATTGGCGCAGCAATCCTTGCACGCGCTCTCGAAGCACCACTGCGCACCATCGCTGAAAATGCTGGTCAGGAAGGCTCTGTTGTTGTCTCCAAGGTTCGCGAAGGCGGCCTCGGCTACAATGCAGCAACCAACACCTACGTAGACCTCATGGCAGCCGGCGTCGTCGATCCTGCAAAGGTCACCCGCTCCGCGGTTCAGAATGCTGCATCCATTGCAGGTCTCGTTCTTACCACCGAAGCGCTGATTGCCGAGCGTCCTGAGAAGGGTGCTGCAGCACCAGCTGGCGGCGGTGCACCAGGAATGGGCGGCTACTAAGCCAAAAACGTGACCGTCTCGCGGTCACATAACTGAATTGCCTCCCGGTTGCAAATGCATCCGGGAGGTTTTTCTTTCCCAGATGGCAGGATGCACCGCGTTACAAAGTGAAAGGGGTTCCATGGAGCAACCTTTGCACATCATGATTATCGGTGCCCACCCGGATGACAATGAGCTGAACTGTGGCGGGCTGACTGCACGCCTGACAAACAGGGGACACAAAGTACGCTATGTGTCTGTCACAAATGGAGACAAGGGGCACTTTGCAAGCGAGTACATCGATAACCCCGCACTACTAGCGGAGCGCCGGCTTATCGAAGCGCAAAATGCTGCCGCTAGCGTTGGTGCGGACTACGTTTGCCTCGATGTCCACGATGGCGAGGTCTATGTCGATAAAGAGACTACAGAAGCCGTCATACGAACGATACGAAGCTTTGGAGAGCCCGGTAAAGGGCCAGATCTCGTCATCTTCAACCGCACGGTGGATTATCATCGTGATCACCGCTATACAGCTCAGCTGGTCGTGGATGCCACCTATATGCTGACGGTGCCGATGATGTGTCCTGACACGCCATTTCTGACCCGGATGCCTGTGTTTGCGCACTGGTTTGATGTCTTTACCGAGCACGGGGCATTTGTTTCTGAGATTGCGGTGCCGATTGATGATGTCTTTGAGCAGAAGGTGGATGCCGTGGCTTGTCATATCTCGCAGCTCTTTGAGTGGCTTCCGTATAACGCCGGTCAACTAGATGATGTCCCTGTGGATCCAGAGGAACGCCGTGTAAGGTTGCGAGACCAACTTCTTGCACGCGCTGCTGTTCGGACCGCCGCGTCTAGAGCTGCGCGCTTGCACGGTGATCCAGGAGCCGTGTCAGTCGAGGCATACAGGATTTGTGAATATGGGCGACGGCCATCGGATGGTGAGCTCCGCGAGCTGTTCACAATTGATGGATAGGGTAAGTAGAGAAACGCTTTCAACTAAGTGACACCACGTTCAGCACTGGGATGCCAAATGGGTTACTCCAAAGGCAGCTACACCAGTCTAATTTACTTGCTCTGATGTAGGTACCACTCAACCGTTTTGGCGACTGCACGTTCGATAGGTACCTTTATTGATAGTCCGAGTGAGTTGCTTCCTCTTGTGATATCCGGAACGTAAAACGGCGGAGCTACACCTCTTGTTTGTTGCCCTAAAACCGTAATTTCTCCAAGGTTGCCACTAACAGCGCGTGAGATTGCCTCTGCCAACTCTCGAAATGTCAGTTCCTGATCTGAACCGACATTGTACGCACATCTTGATTCACCACGAACCAAAATCGCAATCAGCCAGGTTACCAAGTCAGATGCATACATGAAAGTCCGGACTGACAAACCATCACCCGTGATGATGATGGATTTGCCAGAAATCGCATCACGAATAAAGTTGCCTGCAGCAAAGTGGGCATTTAGCGGAATGTTCGGCCCAATCTGCCCAAAGATCCGTGCACTAGTAACATCAAATCCATATTTGCTGGAGTACACATTGCCTAGCCATTCAGTCGCGATTTTGCCTAGGCTATATGCACTGATTGGATTACTTACATCGACACTACAAGGCAACACCTCAGAATAATTGGAATGCAAGGATTGCTGATGACCATAGATAGCCCCTGACGACAGTATTAGCAGTCGATCTACCTTAATTGCAGCTGCACAATCCAGTACGTGCTTTGTGCCAGATACCGTTACATCGAACATCTCAACCGCATCGACTGCACGTTCAACATCAGTCGCGGCATGAATCAGGTGTGTAAAGTGTTCTCCTGACCAAGAAAACGTTCTTACATCACCTTCGAGAAGTGACACGCACGCATTTCCCGTCAGGTGTGGACAAAGTTCTGTAAACCGTTTGGGATTCCGTGTGAGGATCGTAAGTCGCAGCTGTAGACGCAAGGTCGCATTTGCATAGCACAGTGCTTCGACTAACCATCGCCCAATGTAACCAGTCCCGCCCGTGATGAATATCCGAGCCCCACGCAACGACAAGAAGTCGATGTGAGAATTTTCAATCGTAGCTAATAGGTCATCTTTCAGTGCATTGGGAGAGTAAAAATCCTCATTTAGACTAAACAATTGCAAATATCTCCGTGAATCCGTCATTCATTGACAGTGCATTGCGCTTGCGACTTATACATCGAACCGATAGAGCTGGTTTCAGTAGCACGATGATAACCATGAAAGCGATGTCGTCTTCTGGCGCTATTCCAGTTGCATTCAGGCACTACTGGCTCAACTACTTTCATTTTTCGTAAATTCATAACTACGTGCTTCACTCGACCGCAGCAATACTTCAGGACGCAAAATCCCAGTCAGCCAACCCACACTGCCCAAATGAAACGTTGCCGGCATGCTCCGCTATCGCCAAAGACATCACAGAGTTGATTTTGCATCTCCTTCACAGACAACAATGGACAAAAGCTACTTGTGCCACACACAACAGATGCATTTCAGAGCTGTAAGTAGCGCGTAGCAACCATTACCGATCAAGGCTAAGTCTCCCTCGGGATGCCAGAGGTACGGCCTCTATGTGTTGCTGATTGTCGGTGTCTATCAGCCACTCCAAAAGAGACAATCGACAAAAAAGTAAGATTAATATCTGCTTTTTTAGGGGGAACAACATTCCACCGCAAGGACATCCTTGATTCCGCACATTCAGGAGTTGTTTTGGTGTTGTCAGAGTTGAAGAAACCATCCTGACCCATGCGATTGCACGCAAGAGATTCTCGGTTTGTCCGTGCGTGCGTGGAATATGTGAATCGACAAGCACTTCCTCATTTCACCGACTGAAAAATCCCCACTTCTATGGTGTTGTTGTTCGTTTCCTCCATCATTGCATTGCAGGTCCTTTGCACATCATGAAAGTAGTTGTAATCGACGGACTCTCGTTATCCCGATTATTGATTGTTCTCGAGCGTTTACCGTGCTAAGTAGCCTTTAGTGTTCCATAGCTTCTTCACCGCGCTGCTGTTCGGACCGCCGCGTCTAGAGCTGCGCGCTTGCACGGTGATCCAGGAGCCGTGTCAGTCGAGGCATACAGGATTTGTGAATACGGTCGGCGACCATCCGATGGTGAGCTCCGCGAGCTGTTCACAATTGATGGCTAGTCACCGCTGATACACTGAGGCTTCTGAAAGGGTTTCCATGATGTTCGAAAAGTGGCAAAAGTTGTTCAATGGGCGCGACCTCAAGGATTGGACGCCTAAGATTGTTGGTTCCCCGGCAGGCGTCAACTTCGGCGATACCTTCCGTGTCGAAAACGGCATGATCTCCGTCCGCTACGACCAATACGGTGGCAAGTTCAATGAGCGCTTTGGGCATCTCTTCTACAAGACCCAGTTCAGCCACTATCGCCTTCGCGCGGAGTATCGATTTGTCGGTCAGCAGCTCCCGGATGGTCCAGGCTGGGCAACCCGTAACTCCGGCTTGATGCTCCATGGTCAGACTCCAGAATCCATGACGCTCACCCAGGATTTCCCTTGCTCAATTGAAGTTCAGCTCCTTGGTGGTCTTGGAAATGGCAAGCGCAGCACTGCCAACCTCTGTACTCCGGGTACCAATGTCGTGATGAAGGGCAAGCTCTTCACACCGCACTGTACGGATTCATCATCCGATACCTTTGATGGCGACCAGTGGGTCACCTGTGAAGTGGAAGTTCTCGGCTCCGAGTCCATCAAACACTTCATCAATGGCAAGCTCGTGCTCGAATACACACAGCCACAGATTGATGAGCGTGATGCCATTTCGAAGTCCGCGTGGATGCCGGGA
>JBEDDQ010000123.1:0-8936 GCA_041176185.1 Armatimonadota bacterium
GCGAAATTACGTCCACAGTTTTTGCGCGATGTTGCGCCTATTCTCGACCGGAAAGGCTGCTCGACGGCGGGCTGCCACGGGAAGTTCGGCGGCCGCGGAGGCTTCCAGCTAAGTTTGTTGACGCTTGCTCCAGCGGATGACTTTGACCCTATTGTGCGCGGCGCCCGCGGACGACGCGTCAACCTCCTGGAACCTGATAAGTCACTCGTCGTGCAGAAAGCCCTCGGGAACCTCAATCACGCCGGTGGGCAACGCTTTGCAGAAGGCAGCTTTGAACACCAGACCATCCGGAACTGGATCGCGAATGGCGCTCCGTTCAACCCGGAAACCGATGCCAAATTAACCGCGCTCACAGTCACCCCAAGCCAGGTGATGTTGCCAAAGGTTGGCGCGAACTTCAATATCAAGGTTGTCGCTACCTTTTCGGATGGCACCCGTGAAGATGTAACCCAGGATGCCAGCTATGAGAGCTCGGATACGGCGATCGCAACGGTTGACGCTGGCGGCCGCGTAACCGGGCGTCGCTGGGGTGGAACCGGACTTGTCGTCCGCTATCTTGGTGAAGTGCGCCCGGTCTTTATGACGCTACCGCGCGCTGATACCACTCCTTATCCAGAGCAGTCGGCAAACAACGTCGTCGACAAGTTAGTGCTGGCAAACCTCAAGAAGCTGAATGTCACGCCAAGCCGCCTGACCACCGATACCGAGTTTTTACGACGTGTCTCGCTTGATCTGCGTGGCAAGCTCCCAACTCCAGCTGAAGTCACCGCTTTCACAGCGGATAAGGCTGCCGACAAGCGCAGCAAAGTTATCGATAGTTTTCTGGCATCCGAGGACTACACCGATGTCCGAACGCTTCGTATGGGTGACCTCCTGCGGATTCACCCGGACAGGATGGGTGGTAACTTCACCGGCCAGCGAAGTGCAGCGCTGTTTTCGGAATGGGTCCGGGATGCTATTGCCGAGAACCGTCCCTATAACGAAATCGTCCAGCAGATCATCGTCGCCCGTGGCTCAACGCTACAAGTAGGCCCTGCAAACTTCTACAAGATCGACCGCGCACCGGAAGACCGCATGGAAACCGTTGCGCAAGCCTTCCTCGGCCAGCGGATGGCATGTGCCCGTTGTCATAAACATCCCTTTGACAAGTGGTCCACCGATGACTACTGGAACTTTGCGGCATTTATGGGCAAGGTCGGCACCCGTGGCGGAAATGTCGAAGGCGAAGAATTCCTTGTCTATGAGCCCGGTGGACGTGTGATTAACCAGTCTGTTACAGGGAAGCGTGGACGTGTTGCAGAACCAACGCTGCTCGGTGAAAAGCAGCCTCTCGGAATAGCCAATATTCAGGCAAAGCCTGGACTGGAACCGGATGTCCTCGATGCCTTTGCAAAGTGGTGTACCGCATCCGATAACCCATTCTTTGCGCGTGCGACCGTGAACCGTCTCTGGAGTCACTACTTAGGACGCGGAATCATTCATCCCGTGGATGACATGCGCGCAACGACTCCGGTCGCTGTCCCCGGTCTCCTCGAAGCCCTGTCAAAAGAGCTCATCGAGAGCAACTTTGATATCCGGCATGTGACCAAGCTCATCCTCAACAGCCGAACCTACCAGACCGCCGCAGAGCCTAATGCGACGAACACTTTGGATGACAAATTCTTCAGCCGTTTCTATCCAAGACCGATGCTTGGCCAGGTCTTTCTCGATGTCCTGAACGAGGCAACGGGTTCACAGGAGCGCTTTGGCGATTATCCGGTTGACATGAAAGCCAAGCAGCTGACATTGCCGGTTGGGTCCTACTTCATGGACACATTTGGCCGCAGCCATCGTGAGTTTCTCGCAGAGCTCGAACCCAAGCTTGAGCCGACACTGGTGCAGACATTGCATATCCTGAACTCGGCGTATGTGAACAACAAGCTGAGGGACGGCAATGGCATCGTGGCGGGCTTGATGAAAGATTCCAAGCTCTCGGATGCCCAGCGGGTGGATGCACTTTACCTGCGAACATTCTGCCGCCTCCCGGATGCAAACGAGAAGGCAGCGGTGATGAAGGTTGTGGATGCGGCCTCCAACAAGGCCGAAGTCCTTCAGGATTTGCTCTGGGCGCTTGTCGCCGCCCGGGAGTTTACATTTATTAGTTAGGTGGTTTCGCCGATGTTTCGGCTAGAATGCACCGGGCGGAATGCCTGGTCGGGATGCAACAAAGAGGTAGCAAGATGGACCGTAACACATTGAATTCGATCGCTTGTGCGGAGTACAACCAGGTCTCGCGGCGGCAGCTGATGACATCCGGTGTCAAAGTCGGTGTCCTCTCCGCGCTGGGTATAGGCTTGACCGACTACTTCCAAATGGCGCAGGCGATGCCTAAGGGTGTAGATTCCGGCAAAGCAACCAGCGTCGTCTTGTTGTGGCTTGGCGGCGGTCCATCCCATATCGATACCTGGGATCCAAAGCCGGATGCTCCAAGCGAAATCCGTGGCGACTTTAAGCCGCTGAGCACAAAGGCGGATGGCATCCAGATTTCCGAGCACTTCCCGATGATTGGAAAGCAAATGGACAAGCTGTCCATTGTCCGCTCGATGACCACGGGCGAAGCCGCGCATGAGCGTGGAACCCACTACATGATGACCGGCTTTCAGCCTATCCCCGGCTTTGGTGTCCCGAGCTTTGGGTCAGTTGCATCGCATTACCTCAAGGGCAAGGGTGCCCTGCCACCCTATATCGCGGTTCCTGGACCAGTGATGTACGGAGGTGCCGGCTTCCTCGGCGCAGCGCTGGACCCATTTTCACCGGATGCTGACCCGAACAACCCCGGTTTCCGCGTGCGTGACATGGATCTCCCGGATGGCATGACGGCTGAGCGGATGGACCGTCGTAAGTCCCTGCGTGCAACCGTGGATGGCTTGTTTTCAAAGCTTGATAAGGCATCCGACCGCAGCAAAACGGTGAACTCCTTCTATGAGCGTGCGTATGGCCTGCTTGCATCCGCAGAGGCACGTGCAGCTTTTGACATCAATCAGGAGCGCCCTGAGGTACGCGATGCCTATGGCCGGACACAGATTGGCCAGTCGCTCCTCCTCGCACGCCGTCTGGTGGAAGGTGGTGTCCGCTTTGTGACTGTGCAGAGCGGTGGCTGGGATACGCATGCGGGAGCATTCAACTACCTTAAGGGTGGCCCGATGCCAGCGCTTGACCGCGCTCTCGCAACATTTACAAACGACTTGGCACAGCGTGGGATGCTTGAGAAGACGTTGATCGTGGTGATGGGAGAGTTTGGCCGTACGCCACAAATTAACCGTGATGGTGGCCGAGACCACCACGCGCGCTGTTTCTCCGTAGCCCTCGGCGGCGGTGGAATCGCTGGCGGCAAGGTCGTTGGAGCATCCGATGCACGTGGCTTTGAGCCAGCTGAGCGTCCCGTCAAGCCGGAAGACCTCTCGGCGACCATTTACAAAGCGCTTGGCATCGATTACACCGAATCGCTGACCAGCCCTGAAGGCGTCCGCGTGACGCTTAGCCGTGGTGGGCGTCACTTGCATGAGCTGATTGGCTGATGCGGACATCCACAGCAATCGCAATCGCCGTATCGACAGCAGCCGTCGTACTTAGTAGCACAGTCACGGCTGCCCCTCCTGTAAAATCTGGGAAATCCGGGACCTCCACTAAGCCAAAAGCTGCCCCATTGACCGCATTGCGCCCCGTAACCACCGAGGCACCGGATTGGTCTGTAGCCTTCCACCCGGATGGCAACCGTATCGCGATTGGCACTTACCGCAAGGTCATTGTCTATGCGCTCGCGGATGGCGAAAAATTTGCTGAGTGGCCGGTTGGTACGGAGGCAATTCGGGCCCTTGCCTTTCATGCCTCCGGGAAAATCCTTGCCGTAGGAAGCGGCGCGCCAGGTGCCAGTGGCTCGGTCATTTTGCTTGATACAACGACGGGTCAGGCAACGCAGACACTTAAAATCCACGAAGATACCATCGAAGGCTTGGCATTCTCCGGGGATGTTCTTTTAAGCGCATCGGATGATGAAAAAGTCGTCCTTACGGACACAAAATCTGGGATGCGTATCGGGGTTTTATCCGAACACATCGGGCGGTGTCTTTCGGTTGCGGTGCCAGTACGTACATCCGATGGCGCAGGAGGCGCAATCTTTGCAACCGGCGGTGCGGACAAAATGGTCAAGATTTGGGATGCCAATCTCCGCCGGGTGGTTGTCAACTTTGATCAGGCGCAGAGCCCCGTTTGGAGCCTTACGGCGCTCCCGCAGCCCGGCAGGTTTGTTGCCGGCTGTGATGACGGTACGGTTCGTATTTTTCAGGTTCGTGCAGACCGCCCTGGGGTTCGGGATGGCCAGGAAGACAACGCGAGCGGTGGTGATGGCCGTAAACCTGATGAGGTCGTCCCGGTATTGAAGCCCGGGCAGCCGGCCCCACGAACCGGGTCGCAGACGCAGGTGATGACGGGGCATAGCGCTGCTGTCTACACAGTTGCTGCCAGTGCGAACGGTAACTTTATTGCAAGTGGCGGCGCAGATCATAAAGTCATCGTCTGGGACCGCAATGGCGGCAAAGTCCGCGAGCTAACGGATGCCAAAGGTGATGTCTGGTCAGTTGCGATTTCGGGGAATAGCCGCTGGCTTGCTGCATCGAGTGTGGATGGCTACACCCGTGTCTACGACCTCACCGATGGAACCTTAACATCCACATTTCCTAAATTGCGCACCCCCGCGGGTGCCAACGGAGGCAAAAAGCCATGATTGCCACACAAATGAAACGCCTCGCAGCGACATCTTTGTTGTTTTTGGGTCTGGCATTTCCAACGACAGCCCAGCAGCTACCGAAAATCGCAGCTGTTTATCCAGCTGGCGCAAAAACCGGGACATCCGTTGAAGTCGCACTGCGCGGCGCAAACCTCTCAGCCGCAAAGCAGCTCCTCGTTCTCGGTGCGCCAGGCGTTACGGCAAAGCTGCAAAAGGGAGGTGCTGCCCCCGATCAATCTGCACGGGGCATTGTCAATGCACGATGCTCGACCTGCCACGAAGTTCGTAGTCCCGATAACCGCGTGTTATCGATTGAGAGCTGGGCCCAGACCGTCGACCGCATGATTAAGCTGCGCGGTGCAGATATCCCCAAAAATGATCGTGACCGGATTGTTGAGTTTCTTCAGGCAAGTGCCCGTGCTGGCGTCGTAACTGCAAAGTTTGATATCGCCCCGAATGCGGCAGCAGGCACGCGTGAAGTGCGCCTAGTAACTGATTTTGGTATCTCCGCAGGCTTTCGCTTCGAAGTGGGCACGCTCCCTGAGGTAACGGCAAATGGAGATGTGCAATCCGTCGAGCTGCCATCCATTGTCAATGGCACCCTCGCCGCAAGCGGACAGAAGGATCGCTACCGCTTCCATGCATCCAAAGGCGAAAAGGTCAGCTTCAACTGCAAGGGTTACCGCCTGAATGAGCAGTCCGTCAGCTACTTTAACCCGGTTTTACACATCGAGGATGCCAAAGGTAAAGTCGTTGCGAAAAGCCTCGGTAAAGTTGGACTCGACCCGCTGCTCCACTGGACGGCGCCTACAGATGGCGATTACACCGTCGTGGTTCGCGATTTGCTGTGGAAGGGAAATCCGGCATCCATTTACCGGATGACCATCGGGAATATCCCAAGCGATATCACGCTGACGCCTGCCGTTGGTAGACCCGGGCAGGTGCTTGAGGCGCAGGTCGCGGATGGCCCAAGCATTAAAGTTAATCTCCCATCGGATATCACCGGGATGGCCCGTGTTGCGACTCCCCTCGGGGATGCGCCTGTGCTGATTCGTGACATCATGGATGGCGGTGGTGCGGTCATTAGTGCAGACCTTGCAACAGCGGTCACATTGCCGGCGATGTTCTCCGGTGAGATAAAGCGTAGCGGCCAGGTCGACATCTACAAAATCCGGGCCTTGCAGTACGCAGGTTTTGAGCTCTACGCCAGTCGTATGCAGAGCGCGTTACGTGCCAAGGTTGTGATCAAGAACAGTAAAGGTGAGGTCGTCCACACGCGGGTTCAATCCGATGATCGCGACATCGCAATCGGGGATGGCTTCCGCACAGAGGGTGAATACACGGTTGAGATTTCATCCGCGAATGGACAGAACGGGGCATATGCCTGGGAATCTGTCGTTGGGAAAGTGCGCGATTTCACGGTTATCTCAACCCCGGATGGCATAAACCTCTCTCCCGGTCGTATCGGAGCGCTCGAGGTTCGGGCAACACGTCGTGATGGCATTTCCGAGCCGATTCGTGTCACGGTCCGTAACCCGCCAAGCTGGTTGCGTGTGATTCCAGCGGTGATCCCACCGGATCACGACAGGGCGAATCTGATTCTAGAGGTCGCTGGGGATGCACCAACGGGCGGTGCTGAGATCATTCTGGATGCAGTAACCGAGGTCCCGGATGAAGCGACACCGGATGAGTGGATTGAGCTGCGACGGCGTGTGCGTCCGCAGGAGATTTACCGTGCGCTGAACAACAACACGCGTACGGTTGAGCGTGATGCGGCATATATTGGCGTCACCGCCGAGCAGACCCCTTTCTCCCTCCTGTTGGAGGACAGCAACCCGGTTGTGATCAAGCCAAATGGCGAGGCCGAGGTACGCGTCAAAGTCTTGCGCAGTGCAAATTATGGTGGTGGCGTGTTGGTTCAGTTTCAGGGCCTCCCACCCGGGATTGAGCCGATTCCCTTTGTGCAGTTTGTGCCGCCGGGGCAGACCAGCGCAACTTTCAAACTTCGGGCAAATGGCGGCGCCGGGTTTCTGACGAAGCGTCCCGATACCGAGCTGCCCCCGTTCCAGTTTGTCTTCGTAGGGCATACCGGCGGCGCAGACAGTATTTTTCCGTATCAGGCATCCCTTCCGGTGTCCATCATGGGTCCTAAGACCAGTGTGGAGCTAAACCCGATGCCGAAGAAAAAGCGCATCCGAAAAGGCTAATTGGTCAGCGACACCCTCCTCGGTTCAAAACGACAAATTGGGGAGGGTGTCTGCTACCTGCTATGATGGAGTCTATCCCTCACCCATGAGAAGACATCACTAGCACCATGTTGTTTGCTTCCATTGCAGGCGCTGCGTAATGCGTCATTCCTCAACCTCCAGTAGCCAAGCGCCACACATGGCGTACACCCTCATCTCTGATGTTGCATCCCTTGAGCGGTCGATCGCGCTCTGGATGCAGGACACGGCATCGGATCGCCGTATCGCTATCGACACAGAGTTCATCCGGGAGCGCACGTACGCGCCGGTTTTGGAGATGGTGCAGGTTGCCAGCCCGAACGGTCATATTGGCCTTATTGATGTCCCGGCAATCGGCGATTTGACGCTGCTGTGGCAGTTTCTCGATGACCCGACACTGACCAAGCTTGTGCACGCTGGTAATCAGGATGTCGAGATTATGGCGCTTGCGTTTGGGCGTCCGCTCAATGGTCCTTGGTTTGACACGCAGGTCGCGGGTGCATTTCTGGGAATCGGACTCCAGGCCGGCTATGGGGCAATCGTGCAGCAGGTTCTCCATGTCAAGCTGGATAAAGAGGAAGGCTTTAGCGATTGGTCGCGACGTCCATTTACGGACAGCATGTTGAACTATGCGGCCGGGGATGTCCATTACTTACACGCATTAGAGACATGGCTGTCTGAGCGCCTGGCGAAGCGTGGGCGCACGCAGTGGGCGATTGACCAGACCAACCGTATTCTCGGGCATTCAGCCGATCAGACCGCGCCGGAAGATTTGTGGCAGCGTGTCGGCGGTAAACATCACCTCGATGGAACTGGTCTTGCCGTCCTCCGCGAACTAACCATTTGGCGTGACCTTGAGGCCAAGCGTCGCGATAAGCCACGGCGTAATATCCTCAAGGATGAGCCTCTGATTGAGATTGCCAAGCGGAAACCCCGTTCGGCGGGCGCGATTGGTGATTTACGTGCGATGCCACCGAATTCGGGCGAACGCATTTTGAATGAGCTGTACCAGTGTGTGCAGCGTGGTCTCGCCGTTCCACGGGCGGAGTGCCCAAAGCTCGATTCGACTCCGGCACTGGATGAGCAGGGTTCTGCACTCCTTGAGCTGTTTGCCGCGGTCGTCAAAGTGCGTTCGATGGAAACGGACTTGCCGCCATCGCTGCTTGCACCATCCGATGACCTCCGCCAGCTTGCGGGGTCGCGCTCAAAGCCTGACCCACGAAACCCATTGTTTCAGGGATGGCGAGAAGAGCTGATTGGTACGTGGCTGCGGGCCTGTGTGGAGGGTCGGCTGGCGGTCAGCTGGGATGCCAAGCGCGGCCAGATTCGCCTCCACCTAAGCGAACCGGAAGACTAGCTAGTCTGTCGTAGCAGTCGTCTCCGGAATATCCGTTCCAAATGTATAACGGTTGCCATCCGGGTCGACGACTGAAAAATCCCGCATCCCGTATGGGTTATCCACGAGTGGATGTTCGATAACTGCACCACGGGAGAGCATCCCAGCATAGACTTCATCCACGTTGGGGATTATGAAGTAAGCCTGGCCTTTGCCAACGCGTTCTGGCTCGCTACCAAAACCATTGAGATGGAGGCGTGCGCCACCGCCCCAAGAAACGCCGGCATAATCCTTCCAGCGAAAGTCTTCGGTAAAGCCGAGGACGGTTGTGTAGTACACGATTGCAGTCTCAGCATCGGCGATATGCATCACCGGTACAGCTTCAGTAATCATTGAGAATTCCTTTCCAAAGCGAAATCCAAACAGTCGAACGGTCGCGGTAGAAGTTTGAGCTGAGGACCTCCCTTCAGAGGTCCTGCTCAAGACTTCTAAGCCTTTTCCAATGGAGCGGTTCCGAGCACCCGGCCGGCCCACGCGGCGACATCCACTTTCAGCTTTTCGAGACAGCCGATTTCGATGATGACACTGCAGCGAGCGGGTAGCCGATGCG
>JBEDDQ010000124.1:0-3469 GCA_041176185.1 Armatimonadota bacterium
AAAATACTGGTATGCGTATTTCGTTCTTTATTGAGAATGATTCCATTTCTCAGAATGATGACAATCGTATTCACAGGGACGATGATATGCAGTGTGTCCCCTACTTGCGTATCGTCACCGGGAAGCGCCCCAAGCTCTGTCTGAATGACTACATCACCGAGCGGACGAACCAGATCGTAACAAATGATGCTTCGACCGTTAAACAGCGCAAGCTCTGCCGCCGGGCCGGAGTCTACGTCAGCATCCACAAACACATGTGTAGACAGTGCACAGAATGAGTCAGCATAGCTGGGAAACTTATGCCACTTTTTACCGATACGTGTGATGCCATGCGCATCGAGTGCACCAATCCCCGCGTAACGACCATGCCGGGCAAGCTCGAGGTCCCACTTGGCAAATGATTCATCCGGGCGGTCGATCATCCAGCGGATAGCTGTTCGCAATCCTGCGATGCGCCAGAGAATGAGCACTACTACGAGGGAGAGGAGATTGATGTGATCGCGGGCGACCGTTGAGAAGTTGATGACTTCTAGTCCCGTGGTCCCAGTCGTGTCCCAGGCATCCCATGGATGCTTCATGTCAAATGGAAGGGACACAGCTGCGATACCCCCAGCTTCAAGAACGGCATCAATAGCAGCTTGCGCTCTAAGGCGGGGTTCGAGGTTAAAGGTCGCGGGTAAGTTACCGGCAAGGAGAAAAGCTCCACCCTCTACGGTGATTTCATTACCAACCCGAAGGAACGGAACCCTATCGGAATAGCGATCAATGTAGCCATCCCGTGCAGCCGCGACGCTGTTATGATCCGTAAGGAAGACAAAATCAAAGCCTTCTGTTGCAGCCGCATCCATCACGTCTTCAACCGTTCCAGCACCATCGGAATACTGAGCCGTGTGACAGTGGATTACACCGCGCAGACGCCTGATGTCATCCCGGGGCATAAACGGTTCTGCTCGTTTCCCTTGTGCGACAACCCAGGTGATGAAGCGAAGTTGGCGCCAGAACCCGGAAGCGGCGAGGACCCTTGCTGCGATACGTTTTTTAGCCTTTTTGCTGGACATGGATTAAATAAATAGGCACCTACTGACAAATATGCCAGCAGGTGCCAAAGCCAATTAGAAGGTAATCAGCTGTCCGGTCTTTGATGATTCGTAGATGGCTTCAAGAATCTCAGACACAACCAGAGCTTGGTCCGGCGTAACGACAGGTTCTGTGTCATTGCGGATGGCATCGATCCACTTCTGAGCCTCGATGTGTTCGGCTTTCGCCGTTGCTCCATCGTAGAATGCGACGCCGCCGGCTCCGAGGTCAACCTTGAGGTCGTAGAGACGACTGTTCTTCTCACCATTGAGATGCAGACCACCGCGCATATCAGCACCGGCATCGGTTCCGTACAGTGAGCAGATTGCCTCACCCGTTTCACGGGTGTTGAGTGCCCAGCTGGATTCCAGGAAGATTGTTGCGCCATTTGCGAGTTCGATGAATCCAAAGGCACTATCTTCGACGGTGTACTGCTTAGGATCCCAAGGTCCCCATGCATTTGCTGCATTTTCACGATCTGCAAGCTTGCGGTAAACAGAACCCTTTACAGACTTTACGTTGTAGTTGTTCATCAGCCACAGTGTGAGGTCGAGTGCGTGCGTTCCGATATCGATAAGTGGGCCTCCACCTTGCGCTTCTTCATCGAGGAAGACGCCCCAGGTAGGAACCGCACGGCGACGGATTGCATGGGCTTTGGCAAAGTAGACTTCTCCAAGCTCACCATCTTCGACAAGCTGCTTGAGGTACTGGCTGTCCGGTCGGTGACGGCTCTGGTATCCGATGGTCAACTTCTTGCCAGATTCGCGCGCAACATCGCGCATTAAGCGTGCACCAGCGGCAGTCTTTGCCATCGGCTTCTCACACATCACATGATTGCCAGCCTGCAGTGCTGCAATAGTAATTTCATCATGGGAGATGTTGGGTGTACAAACGTGAATTACATCAACTCCACCTTCGTTCAGGAGATCCATGTAGTTTGTATAGATCTTTGCGCCTTGGACGCCGTATTCCTGTGCGGCTTTTTCTGCCTTAGAACCATCGATGTCACAGAATGCAACCTGCTCAACTCCAGCGACCGTTTTCAGGCTGGGCATGTGCTTACCGTTGGCGATACCACCGCATCCGATGATGCCGACTTTAATCGTGGACATTTGAAACTCCTTCACGCAAGACACGCGCGTCACTCGTAAGAGACACACGAACCATGCAATTCGTTTCAATTATACCAAGCAACGATGCGGGCACGATTTGAGGTTACACGATAGCCATATCGTCCCGGTGGATGACGACAGCTCCGGTTGTATACCCCAAAGCGTCTTCTATCGCCGTCTCGCGGCAACCTGCGATGCATTTGAGGTCGCGGGCATCGTAACGAACAATTCCTGTGGCGATATGAACTCCGTCACAGACAACCCGTACGATATCGCCGCGATCAAACTCCCCGACAACGCCTGTGATACCAACAGCTAGAAGGCTGGCTCCGGCTAGCAGAATCCGTTCGGCAGCACCTGCATTACAGAGCACCCGTCCATCAACAGCATTGGCCAGAATCCACCTCGTACGGCCATCCTTAAGAGCGACCGTTGGGTGCACATATGTACCTGCATTTGATTCATAAAGAGTAGAAGTGAGATTATCGAGGTCCGTACCACCGACAATAAGTGTCCAAAGACCACCGGCTGCGGCAAGCGATGCAGCATCCAGTTTCGTAATCATCCCACCAGTTCCCAGCCGTGTCCCTGCTCCAGCTACGCAGCCACGATATTGGTCAATCTGATTTCCAGTAAGGGATGCCACCAATTTGGCATGAGGATCTAGAATGGGATTTGCTGTATATAGCCCCGGGACGTCTGTCCAAAGCACAACACCAACCGCACCAACGGCGAGTGCGACCTGAGCAGCAAGCGAATCGTTGTCTCCATAGCGGATTTCATCCACCGCAACAGAGTCATTTTCATTAACAATCGGAACAACGCCGACACTAAACATCGCCTGCAGTGTGTCGCGCACATTCAGGTTGGCAGTCCGACTGGAGAGCTCAGCCTTTGTCACCAGAACCTGACCACAGACACTATCAATCTGTGCAAATGCTGCTGACCATAAGGTCATCAGGTGATGTTGACCGACAGCGGAAAGCACTTGTTTCGACGGAATGTCAACTCGATTAGCCAATATGGAAAGCTGGCGACGACCAAGGGCAACGGCACCGCTTGAAACCACAACAACTTTAATGCCAGCGCTTTGGAGGTCACGAATGGCTTTTGCAATTGCTAAAAAGCTACCAACGTTTACATCGTCCCCACTGGCTGAAACCAAAGTTGAGGAACCGAATTTGAGAACAACAACGTCCCCGCGGCGTACCATCAGCGGCCCAGCTGGCGCACGGTGTCCATTTCATCCGCGAATCGCTGCTCAGAACGTAGACGATCAT
>JBEDDQ010000125.1:0-2769 GCA_041176185.1 Armatimonadota bacterium
GAGTTAATGTCACCTTTGATGATGTAAATGAAGTCATGGGTCTTCCTAAACCCGATGCCATTCGCAAGTTGATTCGTGGGCACGAGGGTATTGCGGTTGCAAAAGTCTATGTCGACTTTGAAAATGCGATGGTAGTTCATTACCGTACCAGTCCAGAGGTCGCAGCAATCGATGGAGCAGAGGCTGTGTTTACCACCTTGCGCGCGGCAGGAATTAAGGTGGCATTGGACACCGGCTTTGCTCGGCCAATCGTGGATGCCATTGTTGAGCGACTAGGTTGGGCGGAGCTCCTCGATGCAACCGTTGCTAGCGATGAAGTCGCTCACGGACGTCCGCACGAGGACTTAGTTCTTGAGGCGATGGCCCGCACTGGAATCACAGATGTGCAGACAGTAGCAAAGGTTGGGGATACTCCATCCGATATTCAGGAAGGGCAGGCCGCAGGTTGTCGGTGGGTCATTGCTGTCACAGAAGGCTCACACACGGTTGACCAGCTGGCCCCTTACCTGCCAACGCATCTGGTACCGAACATTAACCACGTTCCAGCACTCGTAGCCGGCTAGGAACCGTGCGCAAGGAGCTACACCCGCGTGTCCTAACCATCGCTTTTGCGATTGGCTACTTCGTGTTTTACCTTTGCCGTGTCGGGCTTAGTGTTGTACGTCCCGTGTGGATAACGGAGCTTATTGCCACCGGGGCCTCGGAACCGGATGCACTGCGCATGGTTGGCAACATTGTCTCCATCGGGATGCTGGCCGCCGCTGTCTGCAAATTGACTGTCGGAAGATGGATTGACCGAGAGCGGCCTACCAAGCCATATGTTATTGGTGGGTTACTCGTTGCTCTGACGACAGTCGCCGTCGCAACGGGTGGGTATGTTAGCTGGTTACTGGGTTCAGTGGCACATCGGGCAGCTCAGACCCTTGGATGGCCATCCTTGTCCAAGTGGGTTGCATCAACAGAATCCGTTGCGAATCGTAACCGGGTGCTCGGTTACTGCTCAATGAGCTGGATTCTTGGGGATGCTTTAGCGCGCTTCTCGCATGGTGCTTTGATCAGCGCCGGAGTTCCGTGGAGATGGAGCTTCTTCGCAGCCGCCTTCCTTGTCGTTGTGTGCATGGGTGGCGTTCTTACGATCGCACCACGCATAAGCGGCTCTGTCGATTTTGTTGATGATACTGATGACATCGAACCGGGAAGTGATGCCGCCGATTGTTCACTGTCGATGCAGAGAGCATTCTGGGGGGCACTTGGGCTTAGCATTGCGCTAAGCCTCTCGCGGGAAGCATTGCTTGAGTGGATGCCAACATATCTGGTTAGCATAGGCCTCCTTCGTCCTGGAGGGGCATCCATCCTGAGTGCTGTCGTACCGCTGGGTGCAGCTGCCGGAACGCTGTATTTGGGGAAGGTTTACTATCGTGTTCCAGGAAAGACACGTCCTAAGGCGTTTACTTTCTTTCTCGTCATTGCTGCAGTGGGCCTGATGTCAATGCCGCTGGCTTCGAGGTCCCTAACTATAATGCTATTGTGTCTGATTGCAATCGGAATCACGCTTGGCGGAGCCTATGCAACCCTGCTTGGTGAGGTTGCAGCAAGCCTTGGAGGCCGGAGAAATGTTGCATCAACAACAAGCATTATCGATGGTGTTGGATCCATCGCAGGAATTCTCGCTGGTAGGGGAATCGCCGAGCTTGTAGCTGTTTTTGGTTGGGGAGTTGTTTGGTTTGGCTTGGGATCCATTTGTGTATTAGCGCTGGCTGGATGGATTGTTACTGACAATTCAACGCCACAGTGTGGAGAAAAGTCAGGCAACACATAAAAAGAACCCCATGTTTCCATGGGGCTCGTTCCTAGACCTAAGACTGAGACTTCGACTAAGCTTCGTCGTCGTCATCCTCATCTTCATCATCCTCATCGGTGTCGTCGTCGTCGATGTCTTCATCTTCGTCGTCTTCATCCGCATCAGGGTAGTTTCCATCAGCATCTGGAGTACCACGGCGCTCGGCTCTTGCAGCCTTCTCAGCAGCCTGACGCTCACGCTCGATGGTAGCCTTGCGGATAGCCTCACGGCTTGGCGCAAGAATCATAATCATCTGTTTGCCTTCTGTGAGGGGCTCTCTCTCGAGGAGTCCCATACCTTCAGCGATGACAGCTTCTGTGATTTTACGCAGGTTCTCAAGTGCAAACTCAGGATGTGAAAGCTCACGAGACTTGAAGCGTACGGTTACTTTGACTTTGTCTCCGCCGCCAAGGAACTTGAGAATGTTTCGAATCTTGATGTTAAGGTCATGCGTATCGGTAACAGGGCGCAGCGTGATGGCCTTCATTTCCGATTGACGTTGCTTCTTAGCATTGTCACGGTCGCGCTTGCCTTGTTCGTACTTGAACTTGCCGTAATCCATAATCCGGCAAACTGGCGGCACTGCATTCGCTGCAACCTCAATCAGGTCCAGCCCTCGCTCACGGGCGATGTCCAGAGCCTCACGGGGTGTCATCACACCCATTTGGTTGCCGTCTGCATCGACGACACGGATTTCACGCACTCGAATGCGCTCATTGATGCGTGGACCTAAGTCACGCTCGCGGAAGAATCCGCGTGGATCACGGTTATTGATACGTTGCCTCCTGCGTCGGAAACCGGCCTACCCGGTACTGTGCAATGGGATTCTCACAATCCGACGACGTCGCATTCTACATTCCTATCAGGAACGTAGTCAAGATTTCGGGATTTATCCGGCAGTTCTCCAGCGTTCAACGCTGTTTTCGAAC
>JBEDDQ010000126.1:0-6716 GCA_041176185.1 Armatimonadota bacterium
CTCTTGCGATGTTGAATTTTGATGAGGCCATCACCCGTGAGTAACAATCAACAACCGGAGAATCCGATTCTCCCGACACTTTCACCTCTGGATTCGGGCTTCAGCGGGCTAACGCGGCGAACCCTGCTGACCGGAACCCTCGGCGCCGCTGGTACGCTTGCTCTGTCCTGCCTCCTTACCGATGAAGCATCCGGGCAGACTAAAAAACCGGTTACAACGCTTCCAGTCAAAGCAAAACGTCTGATTATCTTGTGGCAGGGTGGTGCGCCGAGTCATGTGGACCTGTTTGATCACAAGCCACATCTCCAGAAAATGCGTGGCGATGAGCTGCCGGCATCTGTTCGATCAAAGGTTCGCCTCTCGACGATGACCGCTGGAGCAAACCGTCACCCCATCTTGCCGGCGCTCAAACCGTTTGTGCCCTACGGCAAGAGCGGAACGTACCTCAGCCCACTGCTTCCTGGAATTGGGAGTATTGCCGATAAGTTTACGCTCATCAACTCGATGACAACCGATGCCGTCAATCACGCACCGGGCGTAACGTTGTTTATGACGGGTTCACAGATTCCCGGGCGTCCGAGTATGGGTTCTTGGCTAGTCTATGGCCTTGGGAAGATGACAGAAGACTTACCAAGTTTTGTTGTGATGACATCCACGGATGTCGGCAAGACCTGCGGGCAGCTATTTTTTGATTACTATTGGGGCAATGGCTTTCTGCCAAGTCAGCATCAGGGAACACGCTTCCGGAGCGACGGAGAGCCAGTCCTCTATCTTGACAATCCTAAAGGTGTGCCATCGGAGCTCCGCAAGGCGATGTTAAATGGCGTTCAGAGCGTCAACAAAGCGCATCTCGCAGCCAAGGGCGACCCTGAAATCGCCAGTCGAATCAGTCAATACGAGACGGCGTTCCGGATGCAGTCAAGTGTCCCGGACTTACTGGCAATTGAAAAAGAGCCGCAGCACATTATTGATTTGTATGGCAAAGACGTCCAGAGACCAGGTTCCTTTGCACGAAACTGCCTCCTCGCGCGAAGGCTGGTGGAGCGCGGAACCCGTGTTGTCCAGCTGATGCACTCTGGGTGGGACCAGCATGGTAACTTGTCAACGCAGCTCGCCGAGCAATGTCGGGATACGGACCAGCCGGCAGCGGCATTGGTGAAAGACCTTGAGCAACGCGGCCTGCTGGATGACACCATCGTGCTGTGGATGTCTGAATTTGGCCGGACTGTGTTCGGACAAGGCGATATCAACGCATCAAGTGGATACGGCCGCGACCACCTCGGGTCTGTTTACTCCGTATGGGCGGCGGGTGGTGGATTTCAGAAAGGACTGGTTTACGGCAAGTCGGATGACTTTGCTTACAACGTTGCGGAAAACCCAGTCCATGTCCACGATCTCCAAGCGACGCTCCTAAACCAGTTTGGTATTGACCACCGGCAGCTGACTTACCGATATCAGGGCCGTGACTTCCGCCTCACGGATGTGTATGGAAATGTGATTAAGGAGCTGGTGTCCTAGCAGTCCACGTGGACCTGAAACGGGTAAATGCACCAAAACAAGAAAGAGCACCGAGCGGTGATGACCACGCGGTGCTCTCTTCGTTTTGTCAAAGCAATGAAAACTTAGTTGCTATACATTCCCAGCCATCGGCTGGTGTACACGCTAGGCTTGTTTCCGCGCTGTCCACGTCCTGAGATTTCAGCAAGACCATCCACGGCTTCCATGATTGCTTCCGTCAGGTTTTCACAGAGAGAGCGATCTGAGTTACTAGGGCCGTGTGCCTCGATACTGTAGACAATACCTCCGCGCCGACTAAGGGTACGACCAAACTGGTGCCCTGGAAGCTCGGTCCCTGCTGCAAATGTGTTTACGGTCACCGTCGCTCCCTGCCCTTTTGAGCTGGAAAGGCTTGCAAAGTGATAGCCAGGACCGCCAACTTGCATTTGCCACATATCAGATGTCGATCCCGCTTGTGTCTCATCATCCTGACCAACCGGCGTGATTCCAGGCAGGAACCCACGGTCAATAAGGGCATCTACCAAATGTTGCGGTGTAAGCAGCTCTGATTGCAGTGTCCAAACCGATGCCCTTGCTGTGTTGCGGGCGGCTGTTTCGTGTACCATCTCACTCTCAATTCTGTCGCCGCGCTGATACCGGCATCCAGAGACATTCTAGCCCGTATTCACTCGGTTTTAAATGCAAACATCCCCTTGCCCGGAACACCAGACAAAGGGATGGAAGCGTAACTGACGATTATGCAAGCTTGCGGCGGCGGGCACGGACAACGAGACCGCCAAGTCCGGATGCAAGCATGCCCATGGCTGCCCACTCGCCTGGCTCAGGAACCGGGGAGGAAACGGTGATGTTGAGGTAGTCAACACCCTTTGGTGCAGCAGCGGTTCCGGAGAACTCCCAGGTACCCGTAAGATTCCGCGTCTCACCCGCCGGAACATTCATGAAGTCACGCAGCGGATCAATCCACAGTCCGCCGGTATATACAACCGTACCGCTGTAGTTGAACGCAGGACCGTAGGTACCAGCATTTGCAAAGGTGTTCTCGATAACCGTTGCATTACCTTCAAGGTAAATGATGCTTCTAGCTGAGTTAGTTACTTGGAAAATGTTGTCTACGAGGCGGATGTAGAAGTTTCCAGTGCCGGTAACCGATGTCAGATCGCCAGTGTCTTTGACAAAGTAGACCTTATCAACTCCGAGCGCTGAGGAACCGGTCACAGATGAGTTGTCAATACAGTTGCCGGAGAAAAGTGTATAGGTGTCTGCGGCGTTCGCGCTACCAGCGGCGGACAGAGCCAAGAGTGCGGCTGCAGATGCGGTGAAAAGTTTCAAGTTCTTCATTGATGTTCCAATCTTCGTCAAGTGCCGGTAATCGTAGACCAGCATTCCAATGAGCAATCCTGCCTGCGCTTCCAGTCCTGATTCGTTCTGGCTTTCACACTGCGTTTGCTTCACGGAAGATAGGTATGCACATCGCGTGCCAACACGAATTAAAACAACATCTTTCGTCAACTTTATCGGTCCAAACGGTCGCGTCAGCCGGCAGAACACCCCGATGCTATATAATCCCCCGGTTGCGGAGAGACAAAAATGAACCGGATCAATACACTACAGACAAGTGCAGTCATCGTCGCCTGTTCCCCGATTGACAATGCCTATCCACCATCCTTACATCCTTTACTGGATGATGTCTGCGGCCGGACGATCGTCTCTCATATCGTCCACGCCATCTCTGAGCGAGTCGACACAATAACGCTTCTTGTAGCGAGCGCCGATCTTGGTGACAGCATTGCAAATGTACTCACCGATGAACCGGTTACAGTCGTTGTAGGGACTCTCGATGAGTTTCTCTTCGAGCTTGACTTGGCAGATGCTGAAAATGAGTGGTTGCTTTTCTATTATGCACCGCTCCCACTTGGTGTCGAAAGTACACATGAATAGCTCGAAGAGCACGATACTTCGATTGCGAAATCCCTCTGGATGGACACGACTACGGAGCCAACCGTCGCAGCCCTGTATGTTCCGGCAAGAGATGCACACCAGGCTGTAACCGTAGTCGACTACCCTGTTGATACCATTTCCGAACTTTCAACCATTGTCGATGGCACGAATAAGCTTCAAGTTGTGGATGTAAATTGCTGGGATGGCGATCAATTACAGCTGGACAATGCGCGTGAGCGGATGGAAATCAGCACTGAGTTGCGCCTTCGCCTGCTGGAATCTCTGGTAGAGCTCGGCGTACACATTGTCGACCCGTACCAGACATACGTCGATGTCGGTGTGACCATTGGCTCCGGAACGACACTCTTCCCAGGTACTCACCTTATTGGTACGACCGAAGTAGGGGAAAACTGCGCTATCGGTCCCTATGTTGTCGTCCGGGACAGCACAATCCACTCCGATGTCAAAGTTGGGCCCTTTGCCCACATCCGGCCTGGCAGCACGCTAGAAGATAAAGCCAGAATTGGGAACTTCGTCGAGCTCAAGAACACCTATGTTGGTGCAGGGTCATCCGCTGGGCATCTCAGCTACCTTGGGGATGCGACGATCGGTGCGGGTACCAATATCGGCGCTGGAACTATAACTTGTAACTATGATGGCTACCGCAAACATCGCACAACAATCGGTGCAAATGCCTTCATTGGCAGCTCATCTACTTTAGTAGCCCCGGTTGCAATTGGTACGGGAGCGTGGACTGCCGCGGGTAGTACAATCACTGGGTCCGTCCCAAGCGATGCTCTGGGCATTGGCCGTGCGCGGCAATCGACCATCGAAAACTGGGCAAAGCGCAGACGCGCCGCGCTGCAGACTGACCCACAGTGAAACTCAAACGGATAAACCGATGACAACATCCGAATTAAGACTGTTTAGCGGTACCAGCAATCCACAGCTGGCGAGTGAAATTGCCCAGCACTTAGGTGTACCACTGGGAAACCTCATGTCAACCCGCTTTTCCGATGGCGAAATTCGCGTACAAATTGAAGAGAGCGCGCGCGGAAATGATATTTTTATCGTTCAGCCAACGTGTGCGCCTGTGAATGACTCCCTCATGGAGCTCTTGATTCTCATCGATGCCTTTCGGCGCGCAAGTGCCGCACGTATCACCTGTGTGCTTCCCTACTATGGCTATGCCCGCCAAGACAAGAAAATCAAGCCACGCGAACCTGTTACAGCACGACTTGTTGCCGATTTACTGACAGAATCGGGTGCCAGCCGTGTCGTCTGCCTTGACCTCCATGCGCAACAAATTCAAGGATTCTTCAAGCTCCCTGTGGATCATCTTTATGCTGGACCCATACTTGGTCGTCACTTGATGGCTGAGGGTCTGGCTGGTGCATCCGCATGTGTTGTTTCCCCGGATGAAGGCGGAGTTCGCCGTGCTCTAAGTCTTGCAGAAATGCTCGGAGCACGCCTGGCGACGATTGCGAAGCGCCGTCCAGAACCAAATAAAGTTGAAGTGGTTGAAATTATCGGGGATGTCCGTGGCAAGGATTGTATTCTGATTGATGACATGATTGACACTGGTGGATCAATTTGTCACGGCGCAGATGCCCTGATGGCCCGCGGTGCCAAGAGCGTCGTTGCGTGCTGTACGCACGCAGTGTTTTCTCCTGGGGTCATTGACCGGTTTGCAGCATCGGCAATCAAACGAGTCATCGTAACAAACACCATCCCGGCGACCTGGCATGACCATCCATGGGCTGAAAATGTCAATGTGCTTTCCGTTGCACCACTCCTTGGAGATGCGATTCAACGCATCCATACTGGCGACTCCGTCAGTGCTCTGTTTGACCGCAACTGGTAGGGTTAGCCGGTGAAGGTAATTGTCGGCCTCGGTAACCCAGGTGCCAAGTATAAAGCGACCCGCCATAACGCTGGCTGGATGGTCCTTGCAAACCTAGCAAAACGCCACAAAGCCAAGGCCAAATACCTTGTCAATCGGCACCGCAGTGTCATCGAAACAATGACTTTCAACGATGAGGAAGTCCTTATCGTATACCCGTTGACGTTTATGAACCTGTCAGGAATCGCCGTCAACGCCATCCGAACGGCCTTCAACGTTGAGATTCAGGATATCTTGGTCGTCTGTGATGATATCCACATCCAACCTGGCAAGCTCCGGCTCCGTCCGGGTGGATCCGCGGGTGGTCAGAATGGTCTGAAATCCATCGCCGAGCACCTTGGGACACAAGACTATCCCAGGATGCGCATTGGCATCGGTAAGCCACAATCTGGGACCGATCAGATTGACTGGGTTCTCGGAACCATGACACCAGATGAACAGGTCATCATGGCAGCAACGGCTGACCTCGCATGCGATGCCATCGAGCACTGGCTTGCTGGGGATTTGACAGCCACAATGGCCAAGTTTAACGGACTTTCTGTACTCCCTGAAGCAGGGGAATGACCCCTGTTCCGATAGAATATGGCCATGTCTGATGCCCAAGTCCCGACATCCCGTCGGGTTGCCCGTGAAACAATTCTCCGCGTTCTTTACATGATGGAGGTTGGTCGTCCAATGGTGGATGATGCGTTGCTCGAAACGATTGCGGCGCACAAGTTGGACGAATCTGCAGCAGACTTTGTGCAATCCGTCGTTCGTGATGTTTTAGCAAATAAGCTGGATCTCGATGCAACAATCACCCGGCATGCAAGTGGGTACAAGGCGCGTGAGCTAACCGTTGTCGACCGTAACATTATCCGTATGGCAATCACCGAGGTCCGGAGCGATATTTCGGATGCATCCCAAGCCACGGTTGTCGTCGAAGCGATGGAATTAGCCCGAAAGTACTCCGCTGAAGAGGCGACAAAGTTTATCCATGGAGTCCTCGGAAGCGTGTTTGGACATAAGCGGATCGCTGAATCAGGTAACGGTGCTGATGAGACCAGAGCATCAGGAAAAGGACAGAACAGCAATGAGTGATGTGACAATTCTGGATGGCACGAAAACAGCAAAGGCCATCCGCCTCGAAGTTGCCGCCCGGGTTGCAGCCCTCAGGGAGCGAACCGGTGTCACAACAGGACTTGCAGCAGTGCTTGCAGGTGACAATCCAGCAAGCGTAACGTATGTCGCGATGAAACGTAAGGCCTGCGCCGCCGCTGGTATCCACTCGGAAGTACACATTTTTGATGGCACAGCGACGACCGCTGACATTTTGGACTGCGTCAATGCTCTCAATGACAATCCAAACATACATGGG
>JBEDDQ010000127.1:0-5381 GCA_041176185.1 Armatimonadota bacterium
GTCCACCGGTTATCGCACCGGTCGGGACGACAACTTCGCCGCCAAGAGTCACGATACGTGCCCAATCCCGGCCAATTTTACGACTCACGGTCGTGGCAACATCCAGGTCATCCACGACGAGGACTCGCGAAAGATGCATACGAACAGCAACTTCAACATCTGCGTCATACTCGATCAGATCAGCTGCCGAGCCTAAGACTCCTGTGTGTTGACGACTTGCTAAACGAAGCGAATCGGGTACCGGGACATCACGTATCTGGTCGAGGGGCAAGAACGTCGCCCGCCCGGAGCGGGTCTCGTTAAGCCAGCGGATTGCCGATTTTGCATTGCGCTCAGTGTCTGTAACGATGTCTTGAAGGGACGCACCAAGCGCCACTTCGATTGCCGTCTCGTAATCCTGAGGGACCCGGATGACATCCGCAAAGACATCGAAGCGACCTTCGATATCGCCATCCTCCTGCCCACGCATCACCGCCTTGACACCTGCAAAGTACCCTTCGAGAGCAGCTTCCGTCTCCTCGAGGACCATGAGGCGGCTCTCAAGACCCGCGATGCTTCTTTGCAGTTCATTCCCCGTTCGGAACGCTTCTTCCCGGCGGGAGACAATGTCTGCCAGAGTCGATGTCCTGGCAGTTTCCAGCTGTACCCGCAGCGTGACTTCAGTTTCCTTTAGCGTTGTAACCTGTGCCTCGGCGGCAAGGATGGCGGTATCAGATGCGTCCACTTCTGCTCGAAGGTCGCCAACTTTACCCTGTAAGGATTGACTTGAGCTCTTACGAAGCGCGATGCGCTCTTCTAGGGCTTTCAGCTCGGATTTTTGGCTCGCGAGTTTACGGGCAAGCGCGATGTAGTCGGCTTCCTGACCAGCGAGAGCACGTACGATTGCGGCGAGCTGCTGTTCCGTCTCACGCGCACTCTGATCGGCACGTTGCAGGTCCTGCGTCGCCGTGTTGAGCTGCACTGTTTTCGCGCTAACGGAATCATCTTTTGTTTTTCGTTCGGCAAGTATCTGTTCGCGCGATGACTCGGTCGCTTCGATATCGGTTTCAAGGGATGCGATGGTCGCTTCACTGGCTTTACGACGCTCAGCAGCGACATCGATTCGAGACTGAATGTTCTGAACTTCTGTCCGAAGTTCGCTCACCTGCTGCCGCGCATCATCCCGGTGTTTTTCAGCCGCAGAAAGGTCCTGCCTCGCCGCAAGGACTTCATCTTCTTTCGAGATGATCTCGAGGCCAATCTGCTCGGACTCACTTGCAGCCTGACGTGCCTGTTGCAGTAATGCTGAATGCTCACCCGTGAGGCGTGTATAGTCTGCCGCAAGGACGCCAACTTCGATTTCACGAAGTCGGTCCGATAAACCGATGTACTTTTCAGCCGTTTCCGCCTGGATTCGCAATGGGTCAACCTGACCACTGATTTCCGTGAGAATGTCACGAACACGAATGAGATTTGCTTCGGTGTTCTCGAGTTTTCGCTCGGCCTCGCGCTTGCGGACACGGTACTTCTTGATACCCGCGGCTTCTTCAAATAGCTCACGGCGTGTCTCCGGCTTGGCGCTTAGGATCGCATCAATTTCAGATTGGCTGACGATGGCGTATGCGCCTCGGCCAACTCCGGTATCAAAAAACAGCTCTGCGATGTCCTTGAGGCGGCAGGCGGTCTTATTGATGAAATACTCGGATTCGCCATCCCGGTAGACACGGCGCGTGACTGTGACCTCGTTAAAGTCCAAGGGGAGAAAGCGGTCTTCATTGTCAACCGTAAGCGAGACTTCTGCCATTCCCATCGGCTTACGCTTGGCTGACCCAGCAAAGATAACATCTTGGTTACGCGTAGCCCGGACTGTACTCGCTTTTTGTTCTCCAAGACACCACACGAGGGCATCAAGCAGATTGCTTTTCCCTGAACCATTGGGCCCAACAATACAGGTGACGCCTGGAACGAACTCAATGACCGTTTTATCAGCAAAGGTCTTGAATCCATGCAAAGTCAATCGTTTTAGGCGCATCCCGGACGTATTGTAAGCAATCCAAACCAGTAAAACAAACAGGCTCAGGTGATGTTTGTCACCAGAGCCTGTTTTATTCCGAAGTTAGACAGGATTACTGTCCGCGTCCACCTTCTACATTGGCTGGAGGAGGTTGGTTCTCTCCGCCAACAGTCGGCTGGCCGTCCTTCATGCCTTTGACTGGTCCCGTTGCACCAGGACCAGTTCCATCAAGACTCCCGACAATCTGCTCTTTTTCAGGTGTCAGTGTCTTCGAGCCAACGAAGATTGCTGCTGCGATGGCAACAACGACCCCGATGGCCGCCAGGATCATTTTCTTCTTTTCGTCCATGGCTTACTTGTACTGCTCATCAAAGTGGAGCAAGTTACGGTTCGATTGACCGGCTGCCGCTCTGGATGCAACCGTCGCAGCCGTCCATGGCCAAGGCATCAGTGACTCAGGAGTCAATGCTTTAGCATGACCATCCGCAAAGAGATAGTTCACTTTACCAGTGTGCGCACCGAGATTGATACGCATGGCACCAGGCTTAGAGGAACACCATGTCGCCGTGACGGTCTTTGGCCAAACTGGGAACTTTTGCCCAGTCAGATACTCCGCCCAGCCTGCCGCTTCGTAGGTCCGATAGCGCCAATACGCATAGCCCTCCGAATAGGACGCAGTTGTCCACAGCTCGTATGACGAGACGGTATCTGCAGGAGCCCCAACAGAGGCTAAGCTTAGGGAAGCGTTAGCATCGTAATACGGATGCAGACCGAAAGCGAACCACTGGTCGGTGTTCCGATAATGTGTGAAAGAATAGCTGATAGCCTTACCAAATGTGGCATCACAGTCATCGCGCACGATGCTGTCCGATGGACACTTCCATACATCATCGTTCTTGATGTAGGGCTTAAGTGCGTCTTGAATACCGTATGCCCACTTACCTGGACCAAAAGATGCATAGTTCAGGTTATAGAGACGAAGCCGTGGAAAGGTTTCGTCATAGTCTTGAATGTACATCATCTCGCCTAAGCCGAGCTGCTTCATATTTGAGAGGCAGCTTGTCTGACGGGCCTTGTCACGGGCCTGTGCGAATACAGGGAAAAGAATGGCAGCAAGAATGGCGATAATCGCAATGACGACCAATAGTTCGATCAGAGTGAATGCGGCGTTTCTACGCGAATTCATAGCAAGACTCCTTATGAAAAGCGCCCGGCATCACACCCGGCGGTAATCGGATTATACACAGTATATTTACTACTAACACACTGCGACATTTTTGTTGAAGAAGCACCCATTTCGACCGGCTTTATATACTTCAATGAGACAGTGTTGCCAGTATCGGGATGCCTCCATTTTCCCATAACATCGATGGAAACTGTGCCATCCCCCACGCACACTTCCACATTGCGGCAGACTGTAATGCCCTGACTTCAGCTGATAGGTCTTTCATCAAAGTGGGCATACTTAGCGCTCCGATTGTGCATCCGGACGTAGCAAGGGTGCTCCTCGAGACTACATTCAATTGCCCTGAAATGGCACTCATCGGAAGGCTTTGATTGGCTGAAATCAACCACATACCGTCCGGAGATAACCATGCATCTATTCCAGCAACACGTAAACCATGAAACTCATTGCGTAGCGTGACCGCCCTTCCGATATTCGGGGTCACTAGACCTTGAAGCCTTGTTAGCATAAGATTCGCGATCTGTTCCGGTGAACCATCATCAATAGGAACGATAACCCGCGGCGCTAAGCAACCGATGTGCCCAAATGCCAGTAGGTCATCTATCCATCGGCGATCCGCTTGAAGACTCTCGAGCGTAACCAGCATTACCGACTCGAGATGCCCGAAACCAATGACTCTCCCCGACTCTGAGAAGCGGTGACGATAGAGCGCAACCGATACATCTGATCCAAAGACCAACAGACGGTCGCAGTCATCCCAATACCCATCCGTCAACAATACATCGCCGGGTTGACTAGTTACGTCCCAGTCGCTACAGGGTTTTGGAATACCAAGGTCGTTCGTCGCAGAAGACGATGACAGAATAATCTCAGATAGCATAGAAATGTGATGGACATCTGATGGATGCATTTTGATCTTGACAGGGATTCCTAAGATGTAAGCCAGAATCAGGTATGGCCAATATGCAGTTGTTACGGAGCTGGCACCGACGATACCAATGCGGCTAACCGAGGAGATGGTTGTATCCAAAGCAGGCGGGACAGCAGCCGTCAGCGCCCTAAAGCCTTTTAGTACTGAATGCTGCAGGATTTCATCAGCTTCGTAGGGTTTTATAATCTCCAATATCGCTGAATCATCAAGAACTGCGAGCATCGCAAACATCTCATGGATGCGCTCGGAACGTATAATCGGATGACTCATCGTGGGTATACTAACGCACCATGGCAACCAATCCCAGCACCCCTCAACAACCCCTTCGACCGGATGATTTGTCGGCAGCTGAGATCGTCGGCGAGCTGCTTTCAGCGACTCCGCCCACAGATGCCCGGTACCCGTTTCTGCTCCTGCTACGTGACAAGGCAGAACGTTCCGAAAAGCAAGCGGAAGAAGCAAACGAAGTCCTTGCTCAATACGAAGCTGCCTACGAAAAGCTCACGAAACCAGCGAACCGAATCGTGACCTATCTCGGTCCCATTGAAGGCAATCTGCACTTAATTGTCGCAGGTGACCAGGAGTTTGTCTGCGAGCTGGACCCAAGCGTGGATGCTGCCGACCTTGCCGTTGGTGACCGTGTGCGTGTGAATGATGCCTATGCTATCCTTGGAAAGACCAAGAGTCTTGCAATCCCTGGAGTTGCTAAGGTCTCCGATGTCCTCCCGGATGGTCGTCTGCGGATTGGCGCAGATATGCAGGGTAGCGGCGGCCGCGTCGTACCCGCACCGACAGGCTTTGTCGTCAAGCAAGGCGATGATGTTATTTTGGATGCGAGTGGACGTATTCCGACGGATGTCATTCGTAAGTCGACATCTACGGACTACTTCCTCGAAGATGTCCCACAGGTTGGGTGGGAGCGTGTTGGCGGGCAAGATGAAGCGAAGCGCGTCATCCGTGAGGCAATTGAATTTCCGCTCCTTTACCCTGACTTGTACAAGCGCTTCGGCAAGCGGCCCATGAAGGGCATTTTGCTTTACGGACCTCCTGGGTGTGGCAAAACGATGCTTGGTAAGGCTACCGCCTACAACCTCACGCAGGAATATAATCGGCGAACCGGCCTAAGTGCGAAGGAATGTTTTCTATACATCAATGGACCGAAGATCCTCAACATGTGGCTTGGAGAGTCCGAGCGTCAGGTGCGTGAGATCTTTGCAACAGCGAGAGAGAAAGCAGCCGAGGGACAGCTTGTGTTCATCTTTATTGATGAG
>JBEDDQ010000128.1:0-4409 GCA_041176185.1 Armatimonadota bacterium
CCTGCAACCGGGCCGACTGACAACACTAAAGTAACCTTCACCTTGACGCGGCGCATTTCCGCTTTTAAACTCAATTCAATATGAGCGACTCACCGGCCATCGAAGCCCACCTGTCAGAATCCCGTCTCTTCCCGCCAAGTGCTGCATTTGCCGCAGCTGCCAACTGCAATGATGCAGGTATTTACGACCTTGCCAAGGCCAACCCGCAAGGTTTCTGGGCAGACTGGGCATCCACACTGCAATGGGATACCCCATGGAACACGGTTCTTGAATGGAACCCTCCACATGCAAAGTGGTTTGTAGGCGGGAAGCTAAACCTTTCAACAAACTGCCTGGACAGGCATGTTGCTGCGGGCAAAGGCGATGTCGAAGCCATCCGCTTTGAGGGTGAGCCAGGCGACACCGAAGTTATCACCTATGCAGAGCTCCTGACGCGTGTCCAACGATTTGCCGGCGTCCTTCGTGGACTCGGTGTAGGCGAAGGCGATCGTGTAACGATTTATCTCCCGATGATTCCAGAGGCCGCCGTAGCCATGCTTGCTTG
The DNA here is from genome assembly GCA_041176185.1 of Armatimonadota bacterium. GTDB lineage: Bacteria > Armatimonadota > Armatimonadia > Armatimonadales > Armatimonadaceae > CAIRTT01. The sequence goes on from JBEDDQ010000128.1 coordinate 545, forward strand.
TGCAAGAATCGGAGCCGTACATTCTGTCGTATTTGGAGGCTTTTCGGCTGATTCTCTGAAAGAACGCATCCACGATTCGCAGAGCAAGGTTGTTGTTACGTCGGATGGCGGATGGCGTCGTGGAAGTCAGGTCGCGCTCAAGGCCGCAGTAGACACCGCACTTGACGACAGTGCTTGCGCCGGTATCGAAGCTGTAGTCGTTCTGCGCCGTACGGGCCAGGACGTCACAATGGCAGACGGTCGCGACCACTGGTGGCACGATCTTGAGACGAAGTACAACCCGGTAATCGAACCGGTCAGCATGGACTCAGAAGCACCTCTGTTCATCTTGTACACGAGCGGTTCTACCGGCAAGCCTAAGGGCATTCTCCATACAAGTGGTGGCTACCTCACGCAAGCGACCGCAACGATGAAGTGGACATTCGATGTCCGTGAGGGTGATGTCTATTGGTGCACCGCAGATGTCGGTTGGGTAACCGGGCATAGCTATGTTGTCTATGGCCCGTTGTCCTGTGGAGCAACGGTTTTGATGTACGAGGGGGCTCCTGACTTCCCATCTCGAGACCGCTTCTGGAAGATTATCGCTGACCATAAAGTCTCGATTTTCTACACCGCTCCTACAGCAATTAGAGCGTTTATGAAGTGGGGGACTGAGCATCTCGAGAAGCATGACCTCAGCAGCCTTCGCCTTCTGGGATCCGTCGGAGAGCCGATCAATCCTGAGGCTTGGATGTGGTACCACGAGCATGTCGGCGACGGAAACTGTCCTATTGTTGATACATGGTGGCAGACCGAGACCGGCGCACACATGATTACGCCTCTCCCAGGGATCGTAGCTACAAAGCCCGGCTCTGCGACACGTCCATTCCCTGGCATTGACATCGATGTCGTAGATGAAAACGGTGAATCTGTCCCGAATGGCAGTGGTGGCTTCCTTGTCATCCGTTCGCCTTGGCCGAGTATGCTGCGTACCCTTTGGGGCGATGACGAGCGCTACCGAAACGTCTACTGGTCAAAATTCGGTGATAAGAACCTGTATTTCGCAGGTGATGGAGCGCGCAAGGACGAAGATGGTTACTTATGGCTTCTTGGTCGCGTGGATGACATCATGCTCGTTGCAGGGCATAACATTTCCACAATGGAAGTGGAAAGCGCTTTGGTTGAACACCCATCAGTGGCAGAAAGTGCTGTGATCGGGAAGACCCATGATGTCAAAGGCCAGGCCATTGCCGCTTTTGTATCGGTCAAAGAAGGTATTGTTGCTGACGATGGTCTTGCAAAAGAGTTGAAGGCATTCGTTGGTGCGAAGCTTGGTCCAATCTGTCGACCAGATGACATTCTGTTCACCGCTGAGCTACCCAAAACCCGCAGTGGCAAGATCATGCGGCGCTTGTTAAGAGATATCGCCGAAGGCAGAGCCCTTGGTGATACGACAACACTCGCCGATCCATCGGTGGTCTCTGGACTCAAATCAAAATACGAAGCAAACGAAGGCTAAACCTACGTTTTATCTGGTAACAACCCCGGGGCCAATGGTTCCGGGGTTGCGCTATGTAGTGTGTCGGTGTCCTCTGAAGAGAGGTCAGGATGGAGAAAGCGATGCGAGCTGAATGGCAGCGAACGATTGGTTGCGGCGATGTCCGAGTTGAGCATGTCGGGTCGACGATTACAGTAAACGGATGGGCAAACAGTGTCCGTGATCACGGACAGGTTGTCTTCGTTGATTTGCGTGACCGAAGTGGCGTTGTTCAGGTTGTCTGCGATCCAGCCCGCAATCCTGAAGCCGCAGCCGCATTTGAAGATGCAAAAAAAGTTCGTAGTGAATATGCGTTGTCCATCACCGCAAAGGTTGTAAATCGTCAGGAAGGAATGGAGAATCCACTCCTCGCGACCGGAGCAATTGAGCTCGAAGCAGTCACGTTTCGAATCCTGAATTCGGCAAAGACACTTCCGTTTCATCTTGATCAGGATGCAGCATCCACAAACGAAGAACTGCGCCTCAAATATCGCTACCTTGACCTTCGTCGTCCCGATATGTACCGGAAGATGAAGCTCCGTCACGACATCGTGCGCTCTGTACGTGAGTACTTCTACGCACACGACTTTCTCGAGATTGAAACCCCTGTCCTCACCAAGTCGTCACCTGAGGGCGCCAGAGACTATTTAGTACCTTACCGACTTGAGCCAGGTCTATTTTATGCACTCCCTCAGGCTCCGCAGCAGTTTAAACAACTCTTGATGGTTGGTGGTATCGACCGGTATTTCCAAATAGCAAAGTGCTTCCGGGATGAAAGCCAGCGTGCAGACCGCCAACCCGAGTTTACGCAGGTTGACCTTGAAATGGGGTTTGCAACGCAAGAGGATGTCCTCAGCCTTGTAGAAGGCTTGATGATTGATGTAGTTACTAAGTTCTCACAAGAGACTGGAAAACACATCTCAGGTAACCCATTTCCTCGATTCACCTATGACGAAGCTTTGGCACGCTACGGTACCGATAAACCCGACATCCGCTTTGGACTTGAACTGGTAGATTGTGGACAGATATTCTCCGGGACTGAATTCGGAGTTTTCCGACAGGTTATTGATAACGGTGGACAAATCAAGTGCCTTCGCTATCCGGGCGGAGCACGAATCCCGCGACGTGAAATGGATGAGCTTGTAAACCTTGCCCGCGAGTCCGGCGCGAAGGGGATGAGCTATGTTCTGGTCGAGGATGACGGAGTTGGTTTCCGCGGAACGCTGGCAAAGTTTGTTTCTGATACAGAACGTCCGATGATTATCGAGGCCACAGGGGCTGAACCAGGGGACTTGATTGGATTTGTTGCTGATCAGCCAAGTGTTGTTGCGAAGGTTCTCGATCGTATCCGCCGCTTTATCGGTACCAAACTTGACCTTATCGACAACAGCAAGATGGCATATTGCTGGGTAACAGACTTCCCAGTTTTTGAAGAGGATGAAACAACCGGCGGCCTTACTTTTGCCCACAACCCATTCGCGATGCCACGCCAGGAACACTTGGAATGGTTTGAGTCAAAACCACTCCAAATGCGGGCCCAGTGCTACGATCTCGTCTGTAACGGTAGTGAAGCGGCATCGGGTGCTGTTCGTATCCACATTCCAGAAATTCAATTGGAAGTGTTCCGGAAAATGGGCCTTTCTCCTGAGCAGATTGAACAGCGATTTGGACACATGCTCGAAGCCTTCCGATTTGGCGCACCACCGCACGCTGGAATTGCTCCGGGATTGGACCGTTTGGTGATGTTGCTTTGTGATGAAGACAACATCCGGGAAGTGATTGCCTTCCCTAAGATGGGTGGAGGCTACGATCCACTTATGGATGCGCCATCGACCGTTGAGGATGCCCAGCTTGCAGAACTTGGATTGACTGTTAATGTGAAGGAAGACAAAGCAGAATGACACGTCGTACCGCCCTTCTGGCACTTGGAGTGCTTCCCATTTCCTTGTTTCCGATCAATGGGCTGGCACAAGGTGCAGACCCCGGAGCTCCAAAGTGGTACATCCTGAAGGGCGGTACGCTGCTCGATTCAGTAGGCAAAAGCAAAGCAAAGACAGATATCGCCATCAAGGATGGCGTTATTTCGGCTATTGGGGCTGACCTGCGGGTAACTCCAGGGTTTCGTGTCATTGATGCATCCAAATGGATAGTCCAACCCGGTGCAATCAATGCGGCATCCCGATTTGGATTAACACCTCCTAGTCCGGCCGATGCTCGTGGAAGCAGACACCCTCTGAGTAATCTGAGAGCAGATTTTCGAGCGGCTGACAACTATCTCCCGGATGACACAGCGATTCAGTTACGGCGTAACGGCTTCACACACGCCCAGATCCTTCCTGGTTCCGGATG
>JBEDDQ010000129.1:0-2883 GCA_041176185.1 Armatimonadota bacterium
CATCGCAATCTCGCTCGAGACAGCGGGCCGCCAGGCCGTAAAGCGTTCGTGGAGCCTCATGGATGAAGTCTGCCTGCTTGCCGTTCACGGATTTTTGCATCTTCTTGGCCACGATGATGACGAGGACGATGATGCGGCGCGGATGCGTGTTCTTGAGCGCTATGCCGTTGGCAAGCCGTTGACACTTGATGGGGATGCCAATGCCGAGGCATGACCCGGTTCCACATGACAAGCTGGCAGCGTCTGCGAGGCGGAATCTGCGAGCGAGCGTCTGGAGACCAAAGCACCCAAGGGACAGCTTTCGGCACGCCGTCGAAGGACTCGGTCATGCATTTCGAACACAGCGCAATATGCGCTTCCATGTCGCTGCCTTTCTGGTCCTGTTCCTTGCCGCGCTTATTCTTCGTATTCCACGCCTTGAAATGATTGCTCTTGTCGTGTGTTTCTCTAGTGTTTTGTTTGCTGAAATGATGAACACGGCAATTGAAGCTACTGTCGATATGATCACCGACCGCTATCATCCTGCGGCAAAGTATGTCAAAGACCTCGCGGCTGGCGCGGTTTTGGTTACGGCGACTGCTGCAGCGGTGATTGGGTCGATTATCTTCCTGGGTGCATTAAACATCGATGTCATGCAGCGCCGGATGGTATTTCCAACCACCTTCCCGGTTGTTCTCGGAGGCTATCTGCTGGTTATGGTAATCGTACTCATCGGCAAGACGCTTGCGGGCCGGGGAAGTGTCATGCAAGGCGGGGCCATTTCTGGCCATGCTGCAACGGCATTCTTTGTCGCCACAGTAATCGCAGTATCGTTTCCCGATATATGGATCATCGCAGGCTCCTATGCACTCGCAACGCTTGTTGCACAGAGTCGTGTTGAAGGTCAGATACATTCGCTTAGAGAAGTCGTTATTGGTGGGGTGGTCGCAACAATAATCGGTGTGTTGATTGTTGGAGCACCAAAGTGGCTTGGTACACGTCTCGATTGGATTGAGACGCTATGGCAAGGAGTTCTTACCCGTGTTAGATGAGTCGGTCCAACAGATTGCTTGGTTAGGTAGTGGAATTATCGCATCGCTGCTTCTCGGCGGATGCTATACGCTTGGTGACACTGCGCTCATTACCGTTAGGGCATCCAGGATAGAACAGCTGTGCAATGAGGGTAAGAGGCGAGCATTTCTCGTTCAAAAACTTATCGCTGAGCCTGCCAAACATGTGGCAGCCGCACAAGTTGGACTGTCACTATTTGGTTTCTCATCCGCAGCCCTCGCCGCAATAGCCGGTCTCGAAATCGCGGACCTCACATCAACTGGAAAACCAGCCTTTGAAATGCGGGTCCTCTACGTTACTTTGGTGGTGATGTTCACGGCGTTCCTAAATCTTGTCTTTGCTGGGCTTGTCCCGAAGGCCTTGGCACTCTCTTCGCCTACCAACTGGTCCATCCGAATGGCCCCGTTTATTGTGGTGTCATCCAAGGTCTATGTCGTCCTATCCGCAATCGCTCTCTGGGCTGCAAGCGTGCTTACAAAGCCTCTCGGTGTCGTCGCACGCTATGAACCACCCTTCATCACACGTGATGAGCTGGAACAAATCGTCGGTGAAACGGGTAAAACGGGTGCCATCGATGATGCGGAAGCGGCAATCATCACCCGGGTGTTTACCTTGTCCGAGCATGATGCGCGTACTGTAATGACGCCCCGACCGGATGTGAGTGCAATACCCGTAACGGCAAGCCTCTCGGATGCGTTAACCGCGATTGTTGGTAGCGGTCATACACGAATCCCTGTCTACGATGGCACCATTGACAATGTGGTAGGTATTCTTCACGCCAAGGACCTATTAAAAATCCTGGCAGAGCACGTGGAAGCGGAGCGCTATGTTCCTGACTTTCATCTGCGACGAATTCTGCGCCCGGCAGTCTTTGTCCTCGAATCAAACCCCGTTCCAGAGCTGTTGACCAGCATGCGACGCAACCAGCAGCAGATAGCCATCGTTCAGGATGAGTTTGCCGGCACAGAAGGCATCGTCACGATTGAAGACTTGCTTGAGGAGATCGTCGGGGACATCCGGGATGAACATGATGTCGATGAGCCCGCGTTTGATGTGGATGCGTCCGGGAAGACCATATTGGATGGCCGGATGCCGATTGAGTTGTTCAATGAGCGGTTTTCAGTTTCCCTCCCTGATGATGACTACAACACGGTGGGCGGGTACGTGTTTGGTGCCATCGGTCGCGAGCTTGCACCGGGGGATTCGGTCGATATCGATGGGATCCGAATCATCATCATGGAATCATCGGGGCGGACAACCACGCTTCGGGTTGAATCGCTCGATTCCTAATCTCAGCCAGTGAGATATCACGCATAAAAAAGACCCCACCGGACAGTAACTCCAGTGGGGGCTTTGACTTACTTCTTGGTTTTTGCCAAGAGCTCCTTGATTGCACGTTCCAGCTGAGGATCCCGCCCAGCCAGATAGTCTTCAGCCGGCCAGTCGACATCGATGTCTGGCTTTTCACCGAGGTTCTCCATCGGGCTGCCATCCTTGCGGTAGGTCCCGGCACCTGGCATACGCGCACTGGTGCCATCGATAAGAGGTAATCCCCAGGTCCAGATCACATAGCCTGGTGTTGGTTTTCCAATCAATGTGGCAAGACCAGTCGCACGCATCCCGTACGGGAACATTTCCGCATTTGAGAATGAATTCTCGCCCATCAGCACGACGATTGGAATCTTAGGGAATGTCCTGGCTGCCCATTCAGGAGGACCAGCCTTCGGGTCGCCATCCCGTGGGACATACGTGCTGTAAGGTTTGTTTCCCAGCCAGCTGATCAGCCTGTCACCGATGTTGCCGCCGCCATTCTCACGGACATCAATCACCATC
>JBEDDQ010000130.1:0-7515 GCA_041176185.1 Armatimonadota bacterium
TTATTCGCGTGATGGACATATCCAGGAGCATTTTCCTTGATGTGAAGGAATGGCTGCGAAAGGCCGTGAAGCCGCCGCATTTCTTCGATTGCTCGGTCTGGAGTTGCACCAAAGCGTTCGAACAGCTTGTCCAAAACCGCTTCATCACCAACCGCTGTAAATACCCGCCGGCACTCTGTCTGCAAGGTCTCGCGGAGGCGTGTGATATCCGATGATCGGATATTGTAAATACTCCCCGCTGCTCCCAAGGCATCCAAGGCCCTCGCAGCCGCCGCTGAGACAGCTGCATTGTTGGCATCGGATGCATCTCCAACATAGGCAGCAAACCGTGCATCGATATCGCCACCTTCAAAGGTAACTCTGCCATCCTCGTGTTCGACACGACGTCCGGGCTGGAAAATGACCAGACCGTTGACATCGACTGGCGCATCCATAGCAGTCTGCTCGGCTTTGACAAACTGCCCTTCGAGGGATCGCATCAGCTCGATGTAAGCATCGAGTTCCGCTTTCAAAGACTCAACCGTTTCCTGCAGTCGAATCAACAGATACGTGCCATGGTCTGCAGCGCGCATCTCAAGGAATGTAGCTGCCCAGCGACGCGCATGAGACAGATACGTGTCTACGCGCTCGTCGATTTCCTTACGCTTTGCACCGGGAATCAGCATGAGTGCCGGGTCACGCGCAAATTCGGTTATCTGCCCAAGCTGCTGGTCACGCATCGATGCCGCTTCTGGCAGCTCAACCTGCATCTGCTCACGCCGACGCGTCCACTCCACAACACCATGACGGAAGCGCTCATTTACATGCTCCAGAAAGCTTCGGGCAACCCCATGCCTCCGGTGTGGATGGTTGATACATTCCGCCACGAAATTCCGTAGGGCAGTTTCTTTCGCAGCAAGGACATCGCGGACATTCTGCTGCATTTGATAGGTGTCATCACCGAGATTCGCACGCTGCTTTGCCGTTGGATCTGGGTTTGGATCCGTGTCGACATAGCGCGCCTCAAGGTCCCGCTGGCGGACACCGAGGAAGTCCACGACCCGACCGTGGCCCGGATAATTCAGTTGGTATTGCTGATGTGCACCAGTCCAATAACCCACCGCACGGTCACGAAGGGACTCTCCCGTATCGGGACCTGCGGCAAGGAGCTGCTGCTCCAGCGAATCAATCGTAAGTCCCAGGCGTCGCATCTCTTCATCGGTAAAGCCACCGATATTGCCTATGCGGTCGAGCGGCTGCGTCCATCGCCTTACAATGTGCCCTGCCAGACGGTTGACACAGGCTTCCAATACCTTTTCACGTGGAAAGTGGATGGCAGAGAGGCCCATTGTCATAAAGTTCTGCGGACAACCAAGCTCATCCGGCTGTGTCAGGAACTGATCAAAGTTATCCCGGTTGGACTTCTTCTGACGCTGAAACTCACTCGTCAGGTCCAAAAACACCGAATGTCCAATCATTTCGACGAGCTTGTCAACCGTCCCAAGGTTGGCCCGTGGCGAGCTGGTATCGACGAGATAGGTGTATCGGAATGGCGGATCGATGCTGACGACGCCAGGCTGATCAGGACGGTACTGAGCCGTAAATTCTGTGTTGGCTTCTGAGTAGTGGTTCAGCTCCAACAAGCTGGCGTAGGCATTGGGCCGGTTGTCCACTGCAGCAGCAGCTGTGTGCGGAGGCACCGTGAATATCCCAACAACCTGCAACATCGGCTGACTCTTAAGAAGCTGCCGGACAGTATAAGCGAGGTCAAGAAACATCCCGGAGCCCGTGCCGCCTAGTAGACTCCCCACGATATAAACCGTAACGCCCTCGGACACCTGCAGACCGCGGCGCATCGCTGCAGCCTTGCTCGCATCCTTGGTAATTTCTGTGTACTTTTCTTCTATACGGCGGGAAATCTTCTCGTAGTTCCAGAAGTACGCAAGCCTGCCGCGTGCACGAACGGCTCCTGCCCCCTGGGCGATATCTCCGCTCAGCGTTCGTGGATCCAGCCAATCTCTTAGATGAGGATATTGATGCAAGTTCTGGCGCAGCTGATCTACACCGTGCACCGATGTGTGTATTTTGTCAGCACTAGGAAGGTTTGCTGCTTCGGAGAAGTTGGGGTTGGATGTAAATATGGCCTCATCCGTATCCAGGAGAAGATACGAAACGATTGGTACATGGTCCGTAGATCCGTACTTTTGAATCATCCGTTGTCGGATGTCCAGTAATACACGATGCCCTGTTCCACCTACAGCGATTAGCAGGGACCGGGAAATACCCCGAAGTCGCTGATCCTCTGCCCTGCCAGCTCCACTTGCGCTATTTTCACGTGCCATAACCGGATTCTATCGCTGGTAAGATACGTCCACAGAGATGGCGACGAAGCACCAGACACCCGAGAAGGAAACAAAGACGGCTACTATGGGTTTCGGTATAAGTGATTTGATGCCCAAAACGCTTGTTACACCTGAAACTTCAGAGCTTGGTCGTCAGCGAAAAATAAAAGGCATCGACCTCACCATGGTCTCTCTTGTTGCTGCGATGATTGCCATTCAGCTCACCTTGATGATTGCTCTGATTACCCCAAAAGGACCCGTAGCACAGCGACTCGTCGAGTCTGCAACCATGGAACAGCCAGTATCAGAGGCACCAGCAGCGGCCACACTTGAGCTTCCAGCTTCCCCTACGATCGATAAACGCTTTATGAATGGATTGGAAGTCGCACCTGCCCCTGCGGACGCCGATCCGTTTGCAAACAATGGAACTAAGCGGAAGTGAAACCGCCAACACAGCTTACACAGCAGGATGTCCTTCAGGTTGCATGGCTCTCCAGTGATGCAAATGGAACATCCAAAACACTCTTATTGACCATTGCCACACAATCCTGGCATCCCCTTGGAACGCGCTTTGCAGAAGAACAACAATCATTTGCCGAAATTGGCGTAGTCGAGTTTACTGAGTCAAAGCCCACGGTAGACATCATCAAGCGCTGGAATGGAAACCTGCACTGGCTTCCCGGTCTCGTAGCCTGGTACCGCAAGGAAGACTACGCCCGCATTGAACGTTACGTTGAAGGGAATCCGATTGCTGGTACGTTTGGTCACATTGCGTGCAATATCGACACACATGACCCGGTTCTCTCGCTTAAAGCTGGCGAAGCAGATTCTCCACTTCCAGCCATCGCAGGTTTGCTCACAGCAGCTCCAATACGGTCACGTAGCATCCGGCGGCCTGACGAGCCGCAAGTTCGGTACATACCTTCCCTGGCAATGGAAGGCGTTTCGGCAGTCGTTACAGACTTCAGGTTCCCGTATCTCTCTGACATCGGGTATTCCAGTCCAGTCCTGAGCCAGTGCGCAGCCTGGTGGGTCCCCAGCAGACAGCTCAACCGCTCGTCTTTCTGACTAAAACCGATTCATCCCGCCCATCATTCCGCTCCCACCAGGCATCCCCTGTCCGCTGGTAAAAAACGGGTTTTGTAATCCATATTGGCCGCCGAAGCCGCCAAATCCGGCATCCCTAGCCGTACCAAACCGCCCCGTTTGCGGAATGTCCCCTACTGGGAATGCGCGTAGTCTCAGTCCAATATTGATGCCCTTTTCGCTGCGAAACCCGAATGGTTGATCAATATAGGCAACAGTCAGGACGTAGTCGTGAAAAGTATGCTCTACAGCGAGAGAGCGATAATCGAACTTCTTGCTAAATCCGCTGTAGGACAGCTGCGACATCATACGAGTATCCCGTCCGAAGACCCATCCACCAAACCTACCCGCGAGCTGTGTCCATTGCTTCAACCTTGGCTCAAAAGACAAAGCAAGATCCGAGAAAAACTCATTTGCAAGCTCTGCCTGGATTCCATACTGCATCGATACCGGTGCTTTCGTATTTGGATCCCACGCCACCTGTGTTCGGGCCGCAAACCTTGGCGAAATGACTCCGGAAACCTGTGCTTGAAGGTTGGTCCATGGTCGCCTTGGGCTTCCAGGGAACAGCGGCTCGCGGCTCCGTTCGATGTCAAATGCGGTACCAAACGATGCACTCAAGCGGTCCGTTGCAAATGTCCGGCTGGCGGCAACGATGTTACTGGACCCGGTTCGATCCAGACGAAACCCAATGGGGACTCCACCATATGGCCGGTTGTAGCGATAGGTAAGGTTCCATCCGCTACCTTCCTCCCCACCGGATGCCAGCGTTGTCGAATGGTCAAGCACGTACTGAGCCGCCGCACCACCATCGTAAATGGTTTGCAGGAAACGACTACTTGAGCGAAGCTGCGCCGCTCCAACACTACGTTCAATGGGCTTTGTATTGACATCTGCTAAAAAACGGTTCGTTCCAACGGCCTGCGGGAGTCCACCACGTAAGCTGCTTTCAAGAAATCGTCCATAGCCAAGCGTTGCAGATTGGAGAAGACCTGAAACCAGGCTTGGTGGCTTCTTGAGCTGAAGGCGAATCTCGGGAAGTCGCTCGGTTCCTCCAAAAAACGCGGATGTCCCACTTTGTCCACTCGTTTTATTCGAGAGGTTACGGTTGGCTTGTAGCTGGGCATCAAATGGACCGATAACGCCGCGGGCGGTCAATTCTGCAAGCTCACGCTGCGATTTGGCCAGTGTTGGCGTGGTAATCGTCCCACTGGATGTTCGGTTTGCGATATTCGAGTACTTCACACTTCCTGAGAAATCATTTCCAAGCTTAAAGCCCTGGGATGTCGTGAGTGTTCGGGTTCCGCTCTTCGCAAATGATGAGCCCGATAGTCCATCCACAAACGAAAGATTGAATGGCCGACCGGGGCTTTGCCTAATAACCGTGATGCCATTCGAGCGGGTTTGTGACCCACTGATGGCACTCTGATACGAGTTGCTGCTTTGATCAGAATTTAGCCGAAAGTCCAGCTCGCCGACCCGTTGCTCATGTTCAAAACGTATGTTGCGGTTGTGAACCCCTCGGTTGTTATCCTGAAGATCATAGACGACGAGACGACCAGCTCCAGGTGAGGCTCCCAAGTATCGGTAGACCTGATCAAAACCGAGGCCAATTCCCTTACGTTCCATCAGATCAACTCGTAGCAGACCTGGAAGCTGCGCGGCAACGGCATAGCCAATCGCTGCCTTTATAAAATAGCCTTCTTCATTGGTGCGGCCAAACGCAGGAAGCCAGCCACCCGGACGCTTTTCTTTCAGTGGGATAGACAAATGGCGAATCGTTGCGACGTTTCTCTCATATCGTCGAACGTTGGCATTTCGGAGCACCAGACGCTCATCCGCAATGAGCATCGCCGATGAAAAGCCAATATCTCCATGCGGAACCACAAGGTCACACGTTGTAAAGACACCCTCTTCAGCATTGATAACTTTGCCTGTACGCCAGGCACGCGCGGCAGAAAAACGCATTGCCTGAAGACTAGTCCCACCGGTACGGGATGCATCGATAACAACCTTTGCACCCACTGCATCAAAGTCGTACGTGTCGACATTAACGGCCATCGCATCGGCATCAACCCGAATGCCGTCTTCCAAATAGTGAACATCTCCAGTCAGCGATGCGATCTTGGTCACAGGGTTAAAGAGAAAACGCTGTGCACGAATCGTCTGGTTGATGGTCCTTACCAGGACATTGCCCCTAGCAACGACACTTCCATCTGCGTCAATACGTAGCTGATCAGCAATCGGATAAACCCAAGGGTCACGCTTGATGGCATCCTGTACGCCGCCTACGAGCTCACTTTGATCATACTTTTGTCGTGGTGGGAGAAGGCCGCGTTGATTGGGGATCTGTGATGGTCCAGCGAGCTTTCGTGGACTCCGCTGATCTGGTGCTTGCCGCGGAATGCTTGCTTGGGCACTGGCTGTCTGAGATGCAATTATAGCAAGCGCGGCCCAGGTCACACCGGAAGAATATCACAGCCAGTAAACGACGAACCCGCATTGATGGATTCTGTTTCGTGTCTCAAATACGATAGATTGAAGCAATATGTCACACTCACTCTCAAGCAAGAAAAGCCCTGCCTTCGAGCAAGCCCTGATGCTGCTAAAGCAAGCACACCGGACAGAGCAGCGAAGGTATCTGCTTGAAGGTGTCGATCTTGTGGAACAGGCTTTGCAACAGTCCATCTCAGAAGTTCACACGCTCTTTGTGACACAGCAAGGACATGAACAGCTGGCAGATGCTATCCAAGGCAAAACGTTAGTGACCTACATCGTGCCACCAGCGATGATCAATGACCTCACCGGCAACTCCTACGCGACACCGTGTCAGGCGGTTGCGGTAGCCAGTCAGCTGCGGACCAGCGTCAAAGGCCTTGCGGACTCAAAGGGCATTATTCTATGCGGCGAAGCGATCCAGGATCCACGGAATGTTGGCGTAATGATCCGCATCGCCGATGCACTAGGTTGCGAGGCATTACTCCTTGATAGCGCATCGGTGGATCCGTGGTCCCGTCAATGTGTCCGGTCAACGACTGGGTCAATTCTCAGAACGCCGGTGGCGATTACGGCAAACCTTGCAGACACGCTTGGCAAGCTCCGTGAACGCGGGGTCATGATCTGTGCAACAACAGGCAACACGGATGCCTCCCTCCACAGTGTCAATCTTAGGAACCGGCCACTTGCGATTGTGATGGGCAATGAGCAAAACGGCATTTCCCAAGCCGTCACCGATGTTGCAAACGTTCTGGTACGTATCCCGATGTCACCCAGCACCGGTGCAGACTCGCTGAACGTAACGGTTGCTGCGGGTATTACCGTCGCGGAAGCAAGGCGGCAGGCGGATGCCAGCTAGCAAGTTCCCCACAGGTTCCACCGTCCTCGTTACGGGAGCAGCCGGGCAAATCGGCAGCCACATTGCCACTGCCATACGTGAATCAGGAACTTTGGTACGCACTACTGATATCCAAGGGGATGTCGACATTCAGGTTGACTTGACACAGTTTGAGAGTGTTCAATCGGCGATGCTGGGATGTACACATGTCATTCACTGTGGAGCGATTCCAACATCTATAGATGGCCGTGAACACGATGTCCTGGCATCCAATGCTCAGGGAACTTGGAATGTACTCCAAGGCTGTGTCAACCTCGCAATCACCCGTGCTGTCGTATTTTCATCGGTCAATGCATTTGGTTCGTTTGCAGGACGCCGGCCGCTCGCCTATCTGCCAGGCGATGATGCTTACCCGGTACAAACCGAAAACATCTACCAGCTTGCGAAACATTTGGTCGAAACGACGGCACACCACTACTCCCGGGTCCACAAGATGGACATCGCAGTACTTCGTCCAGTGTATGTCGCATCCGAAAGGGCTTACGCTACATGGAATCCTGCAGGTGCTTCCAATGCCAACATTTGGAATGTAAGCGACCTCTGGTCGTATGTGGATCTTCGCGATGTTATTCGAGCAGCAATCCTCGCATCGACAGCATCATTTACGGGCTGTCACGCGATGTTACTCGCTGCCGATGACACGACAGCTGCTCTGACAACGGTTGAGCTGGTTGAGAAACACTATCCTGAGGCGGTGATGACAGACCGCCTCAG
>JBEDDQ010000131.1:0-4364 GCA_041176185.1 Armatimonadota bacterium
CGTAATTGCGATGTCAACGGTATTTGCGCTGGTGAAGGTGTAATCCTGTTCCCAGTCAACAAACTCGGCCACCGGGATGGTGACAAGGTTGACTTTTCCACCGATACCGCAGCTGACCAGCGATGGACCCCAGTCCCAGCCAAACATATACTGCGGCTTACGCACAAAGGCGCGCGGGGCAAAGTTGAAGTAGTGAAGCTGACCCCGCTCTGATGTCCCATCTCCAAGATAAGCATCCGAAAGTGCACGCCCTTTTACCAATGCGGATGAAAATTCGACCCGGATTTCATTCTCTCCTGCAACAAGCGCATCGGAGACATCAAAGCGCTGCGGCACAAATGCGTTGTCTGCGGTTCCGACAAACTGTCCGTTGACAGAAACACTCGCAAAGGTGTCAAGGCATTCAAAGCATAAAAACTGCCGTCCACGTCCCCGGGAATTGAGCTCATCGAGGGTTACATCGATGGTGCATCGATACGTCCAATCTGCCTCATCCACCCAGGCACAGCCCTTTTCGCCCAGGCGGTAGTTTGGGTCCTGGATGACACCCGCAGAGACCAATGCCCCGTGGACATAGCCCGGTACGCTCGCCGGATACCACTCGGACTCACCTGTCGACAAGGAAATGAGGTCAATCGGACCTGCATGGCGCTGGGCAACCTGCCAACCGGAGTCAAGGGGGCGACGAATCACGGAGAGATATTCAGACATATGGCACATTCTACTACTGCAGGCTGGCAGGTTTTGGGCGTAGCATAGCGTTAGACGTGTTCGTTTTTAAGGAATTTGTAAGTAGATGGCAAAAGTAGCAGTGCTGCCCGGAGATGGAATCGGGCCCGAAATCGTCCGCGAGGCAGTCGCAATCCTCCAGCTGGTCGCACCAGACATCGAGACACAGGAAGCGCTCGTCGGTGGCTGTGCCTACGATGCGACAGGGCATCCACTGCCCGGTGAAACGCTTGCGCTTTGCCGCGAAGCAGATGCGATTTTGCTCGGTGCTGTGGGCGGACCGAAATGGGATGTCATCCCGGATCCTGACCTTCGCCCTGAGCGAGGTGCACTGCTTCCACTTCGAAAGCACCTTGGGCTGTATGCAAACCTGCGCCCAGCCATTCTCCACAAAGCCCTCGCAGATGCCAGTGCGCTGAAGCCATCCCTGGTCGGCGATGGCCTTGATGTCCTTGTGGTGCGCGAATTGACCGGCGGCGTGTACTTTGGGCAACCCAAGTCCAATGATGGCAACCGTGCGATCGACACAATGGTCTACACCAAGGAAGAAATCGTCCGGATTGCACATGTTGGCTTTCAGGCGGCACAAAAGCGTGGAAAGCGCCTTTGTTCGGTTGATAAGCAGAATGTACTGATGACATCTGTTCTTTGGCGCGACACCGTTAACGAAGTCGCCAAGGAGTACCCGGATGTCGAATTGACCCACATGCTCGTAGATAACTGTGCGATGCAGCTGGTCCGTAATCCGAAGCAGTTTGACGTGATCGTAACAGAGAATCTCTTTGGCGATGTTCTCTCCGATGAAGCAGCGATGATTACCGGGTCTCTCGGGATGCTGCCAAGTGCATCTCTTGGAACGGGGACATTTGGTCTCTACGAGCCAATCCATGGCTCTGCGCCAGACATCGCCGGAAAGGGAATCGCCAACCCGCTTGCAACCATCCTGTCAGTGGCCCTGATGCTTCGTTACAGCTTTGGCCGCGAAGCTGCCGCACAGCGTATCGAAGCTGCCGTTGGCAAGGTCTTGGAAGCAGGACTCCGAACACCGGACATCGCTGGCAGCGGAGAAGCGACTGTTGGTACGGTCGAGATGGCGGCGGCGGTTCGCGCAGCTCTCGTGTAGCACAAACCACAGGTAATTTTGACGGAGGGGTGGGATGCAAACCGATAGAATGCGGTTTGTATGGCCACCCCTTTCGTTCATCTGCATAACCACTCCGAGTTCTCCTTTTTGGATGGAGCATCCAAGATTAAGGACATGGCAAAAATCGCTGTCGAAATGGACATGCCGGCGATTGCGCTCACCGACCACGGCACGATGTACGGGTCGTTTGAGTTCTACGAAGCCTGCAAAAATGTGGGCGTTCAGCCAATTGTTGGATGCGAGCTCTATGTGGCCACGCGAGGCCGGCGTGACCGTGACCCAAAGCGGGATGGTAACCATCACCTTGTAGCACTGGCAAAGAACGAAACCGGCTACCGAAACCTCATGAAACTTGCGACGAAGGCGAGTCTCGAGGGAATGTACTACAAGCCGCGTGTCGATAAAGAGCTGCTCGCCGAGCACTCCGAAGGCCTTGTGATTTGCTCCGCCTGCATGGGAGGAGAACTAGCGCAGTCCGTCATCCAGAAGAAGGGACACGAAGAGACAAAACGTGTCGCTGCCTGGTACCGGGAAGTGTTTGGAGATGACTTTTACCTCGAAATTCAAGGCCACGGAGCACAGGGTCAACAGGAAGTCAATGAGGAAGTCGTTCGGGCCGCACGGGCGCTGAATATTCCGCTCGTAGCAACAAATGATGCCCACTACCTCCGTGCAGCGGATGCCAGTGCACACGACATTTTGCTGTGTATTCAGACATCCACAACTATTAGCGACCCAAAGCGGATGCGCTATGAACCACGTGAGTTTTATCTTAAGACCCATGATGAGATGTTTGGGGCATTCGAGCATCTTGCTCCGGATGCGATCGAAAATACGCTTGGCGTAGCGGAAAAGTGCAAGCTTGATATCGAAGTGGGACGCGCACCGATGCCGCCGATTCCACTCCCGGATGGTCATTCTGACCACTCCTACCTCACAGTGCTTTGCTGGGAGGGCCTTGAGCGGCGTATCAAGAATGTCAGCGATACGCACCGCGACCGCCTTAAGTACGAGCTGGAGATTATCGAGAAAACAGGATTCTCACGCTACTTCCTCATCGTCCGCGATATCGCCCAGTATGCACGCGGCAGCAAAATCTACTTCGGAGTCCGCGGCTCTGCGGCAGGTTCTCTGGCTTCGTTCTGTATCGGCATCACCGACCTTGACCCGATTGAGTACAACCTCACCTTTGAGCGCTTCCTAAACCCCGAACGCGTGACGATGCCCGATATCGATATGGACTTCGAGGATACACGTCGCTCGGATGTCATCAAACACGTCGCGGAGAAGTATGGCGAGGAAAACGTTGGCTTTATATCCACGTTTGGAACGCTCGGGGCAAAAGCTGCTATTCGGGATGTCTGCCGGGCAATGGGGCTTCCGCTCTCCGAGACGGACCGGATCGCCAAGATGATTCCAAAGATGCCACTTGGGTTGTCGATTCAGCAATCCATGGATGGCTATCCTGCGAAGGACTATCCGGGTAACCCGGAGATGAAGCGGGAATACGAGACGAATCCGATGGTCCGCGAGGTCATCGATACCGCAAAGTCCATTGAGGGGCTGACCAGAAACTCATCCATTCACGCCGCTGGCATTATGATTTCCGACGTGCCGCTGGTCGAGTATACGCCGCTTGTCCGTACCAATGATGGTTCCGTGGCCACACAGTATCCGCACAGCTCGCTCGAGAAGATCGGCCTGCTCAAAATGGACTTTCTTGGCCTAATCAACCTTACAATATTGGCCAGAGCAGTTGATCTCATTCAGGAAACGAAGGGCGATGTCATCGATGTCTGGGATATCCCTCTGGATGCAACGGATCCTAAGGCACTCAAAGCCTATGACATGCTCAGCCGTGGTGAAACAACGGGCATCTTTCAGCTCGAATCCGATGGAATGCGCCGCTGGATTGTCGATCTAAAGCCGCGGAGTGTAAAAGAACTCGCCGCGATGGTTGCGCTATACCGTCCAGGTCCGATGGACCATATCCCGCGCTATATCCGGTCGAAGTTTGATCCATCCCAAATACAATACACCCACCCAACGCTCGAGCCAATCCTTGGAGAAACTTACGGAGTTATCGTTTACCAGGATCAGGTTCTGAAAATCGTGCAGGCCGTCGCTGGATTTACGCTTGGTCAGGCGGACCTCCTCCGCCGGGCTATGGGTAAGAAGAAAAAGTCCGAAATGGACCAGCAACGGGCAAACTTCATGAAAGGCTCCGCAGAGCGGGGAATACCCGAAAAGGTCGCTGATCAGATTTTCTCGGAAATCGAACCGTTCGCCGGCTATGCCTTTAACGGAGCTCACGCAGCCTGTTACGCGATGGTTGCTTACCAAACGGCTTACCTAAAGGCTAACTATCCTGCGGAATACCTCGCTGCGTATCTCGGCGCATATGCCGATCGTACAGAGAAGATTGTCGGCGCCATCGATGAGTGTGGCCGCCTTGGGGTGAACGTTCTTCCTCCGGATATCAATACATCCC
>JBEDDQ010000132.1:0-9397 GCA_041176185.1 Armatimonadota bacterium
CGTTCTCCAGCCAGGTACGCGTCCAGCACACCTCCTCACGGATGCAGAGCGAGGTAAGCCCGTCTCTCTTGATGACTTGTTCATCGACCTCGGGATGTCTGCTGACGAAGTTCGTTCCAAAGTTGAGCTTGGTGATCCGATCACGATGGACCGTACCTGCGAACGCATCGGCAAGCGGGTTATCTCCAAGAGTCTGGATGACCGCCTACTTGTGTACGTGATGCTCGAGGCGCTCCGCCACCTTGGAGATCATGACTGCGATATCTACGCCGTTGCAACCGTTCAGGAAGAAATCGGTCTACGTGGAGCGACACCGGCGGCTTATGCCATCAACCCGGATATTGCCATTGCACTGGACATCACGATCGCCGGTGACATCCCTGGTGGCACAGCAGATCAACAAGTCACCCAGCTGGGCAGCGGCACGGCCATCAAAATTATGGACTCAAGCCTGGTCTGCCATCCGAAGCTGGTTCGCCACTTCCGCGATGTTGCTGAGCAGCACAACATCAAGTATCAGCTCGAGATTCTTGGTCGTGGTGGCACGGATGCCGGTGGAATGCAACGTGTTCGCGGTGGAATACCATCGTTTACGTTGTCGGTTCCGACACGGTATGTTCATACGGTCAACGAAATGGCAGATGTAGATGACATCAATGCATCGGTTGAACTCCTTGCACGATGGCTCGAAGTTTGTCATAACCGAACTTACGGATATGGCGACGCGTAAGCCTGACTCGCTGTAATCATCACCCGCCGCATGGAATAACCACTGTGCGGCGGGTATTTTATTGATATGTCTACAGATGAACATCCAAACGAAAAGGCAATGTCCGCCATTATCAAGCAGGTTCAGGATTTGATCGAAATGGCGACATATGAAACCCAAACTGATGTCGCTGCGACGCTTGCTCACTGGACGGCATCAATTGTTGCGGGCGAAATCCGGGACGCCACACTCAGTGTTTTTGCGACAACGGACCCAGATACGGGAGACGTAGTCGACCGGATTGTGAAGCCGACACATTTGCGTCTTGTTGTGTCACTACCTACTGGAAGCCAACTTGAAAGGCGTTCCACGTTACATCCATCGGCAAATCCTTACCTAGTAAGCCTCCGCCCCACTTAGCATCCGTGGTCAATGCAAAGTCTCTATGACATTGCGGCTTACACCGATTAGCGTGCAAAAACGAGTTAGACAATTACGTGCGGTAGGAATGCCTTATTGTTAGGCGCTCCGACCAGTAGGTAAGTCTCAGTTCCCCTCTCGCCAGCTTCCCGATAGCTGATGTATCGGTTGACTGTCGCCGGTGAGCCGGGTTCTTCCTGCTCGAGAATTCTGCCGCCATTTGAATTTTCAAATAGCAATGACAGCTGCTAATGGAAGCATGGGTGCTGATTGGCAGCTGTCTACAAAACATCCATTGACTGGACTAGCGAGCAAAAACGAGCTTGACCATGACCTGCGGTAAGAATGTCTTCTTATTGGGCGCTTCGAGCAGTAGGTACGTCTCAGTTCCCCTCTCGCCTGCCTCGCGGTAGCTGATTTGTGGGTTGTCAGCTGCTAATGGAAGCATGGGTGCTGTTTGCCAACTGTCTACAAAGCATCCATTGAATGGATTAGCGTGCAAAAACGAGCTTGACCATGACCTGCGGTAGGAATGTCTTATTGTTAGGCGCTCCGAGCAGTAGATACGTCTCAGTTCCCCTCTCGCCTGCCTCGCGGTAGCTGATGTACGGATTGATCGTTGCCGGTGAGCCAGGTTCTTCCTGCACGAGAATTCTGCCGCCAATCGTTCTCGTACGTGAGAGGATGTAGTTACCCGTGAGGATGTGCTGTCGTCGCCATCCACCAAATTGTTGAAGCCCCCCTGTATACAAGAGGTCAAGATTCTTGATTGGTCTCCAAGAAATATTCGGTGCGTAAAACCGATACGCCTTGTCCGCTTGTTGCCCGGTAATCAGTTCCATTCCAATCTGACGGAAGCGGTTTGTCGCACCGGATGTAATCCCGAATCGGACTGTTGCATCCTTTTGGGTGTCGAACATATTGTGGTTTAGGCTCGTTGACAATCGCCAGTCAGAGCGTGTGTCAAACTGAACCCCCACGCCACCACCCCTCTGAAACGGAGTGCCATCCTGATGCCATGTGTAGCTTGGAAACAAGTCTACTGAGAAGCTGCGCCAAGCTCCCTTTCGCCACTCTCGACTCCAGTTGTGGTAAACCTGAAAGCCTTTGAAGTCATCGAAGAAAAACAACCCATTTGCAGCCCGCAGATTCCGTCCAGCATCCATCAGCTGCACACTCGTAAAGTTAAACGAGTCCTGATACGAGAAGTTAAGGTCTGCCGCTCCGCCACCGCCGTTGACGCCTGATGACTTAATGAATTGATATTCAAGGCCGACTTTATTACGACGAAGAGAACCATCAAGTGCTACTAAACCAGCGTGGTCGTTATCTTTTGCCACATCCGACTGGCTTGCAAAGATTCCAATTTGATCAGTGGCACTGATGTCATGTCGATAGCGGACGATGGAATCTACACGGTCCCCAAAGTCGATGGCGGTTAGAAAGCCCAGTGTGTCTTTTGGCGTGATCTTCCCGTAGGCCTTTGCGCCGATGTCGAAAAGTCCGATTCGGTTTGAGTAGAAGAGCGGTCCAAACGCATAGAACGATCCGGCGGAAAAGTAATTTGCACCTTCAAGGAAGAAAGGCCGACGTTCTGGGACAAACTGTTCAGCACGTGAAAACGCTACTGTCTGAACGGCACTCTCAACCGTCGCAAAGTCAGGGTTAATCGTTGATACAACCGTAAAGTCAGGTGTTACGGTATAGCGTGCATCGATTCCCGTCCGGATCTGTGAACCTGCTTCTCTTGCCGTTGTAAGGGCATATGGAAGCAGACTTAGCGTAGGTTTGTGCTTCTCTTTTGGAGGCTCAAGCTGCGACCAGCGTCCCATCAGGTTTAAGAACTGTTGGGGTGTTGTGTTGGACCATTGACTCTTGATGCGTGTACGGTATTGAAAGCGTGTAAAGTTCAAGCCAAAGTCAAGACTCTTCTTTCCCGCTGGAAAGGAGATCGTCTTCCAAGGGATACGCATCTCCGCTTCCCAGCCATCTGCAGTCAGCGTCGCTTTGGCATCCCAGTCGCCATTCCATTCAGCCTTTCCTGCACGTCCACCGCTGATTTTTGCGCTTCGCGTTGACAGTGGGTTCACAGAAAATCGGCATAAATCACTCGGTTTCGCTGAAAGAAAGGGGTCTAGTGTGACTTCAAGGTAGTCTTCGGAATCATTGTCCCCAAAGTCGCCGCCTGAGTAGCGCGAATCGCGCAAAACTTCACGACCAACGATGCCAGCTGGCAGCTTGTCATGCGCTTTGAAGGCAACATAGAGATAGGTTTCATCGTAGGCAATAAACGCTTCTGTCGGTTCAAGGGCGGGTTTACCAGTTACCAAATCGGTGAAGCCCGTGGCTCGCGTTGTATCCGGCCATTCGCCTTCCCCGATCCGGCCATCAATCGTTGGTACTTTAACAACTCGAATCGCCTTGATCACTCTGTTGGCATCGCCGACATCAGCGACCGCAAATGTCGCAATGAATGACGTAGCAACAATCAAGATACAAGACATTAATGATTTGAACGACATAACTGCCCAGTATCCATCAAATCTTGGATGCCAGCACACATTACGCGCAATCAAAATTAACGGGTGTCGTCTTAATGCTGTAAAGCGTTGCAGTACCGCTACATGAACATTGCCGCCGACGAGTCAATGCTGACTACTGTGTCGCCGAATCTCTCCCAAGGAGCTTTAGAACGGAGTCACGTAAACTCGCAGGTGCACTCACGGAGCTAACCTTGTCCCGTAGTGTTCGGAGCAACGTCTCTTCGAAGCGGAACTTGTCAAAGCACCCCTTACATTGTTGCAGGTGCTCATGAACCAACTCGGCCTCCTCAGGTTGCAGCTCACGACTTAGGTACTCGTTGAGTCGCTGCACAGCCTGTTGACACTGATTGAACTCCACAGGTGTTTGTGAAGTCTCGTTCATTCCGTTCCGTCCTTCTAAGTAGCTCTCAGCCACCAATGTTCAGCGAGGATTATCCTGCGTAAACGCCCAAAGTGATTTCTGAATCAGCTTCCGCCCTCTGGACAAGCGGGACCTGACCGTACCAATTGGTATCTCCAACATTTCGCTTATCTCCTGATAGGAAAATTCATTCAAATCAGACAAAATAACCGCCTCCCGGTATTCATCCGGGAGCTTATCGATTGCTTCCTGAATCGCCTCGACTTCCACTTTTTGCATAATGGCCGCCTCTGGCGAAAGTCCCCCCTCGGAATGATGCACATCCGCCAAACGGTTATAGAGGAAAAAATCCTCCATCTCGTCGTAGGAAACGCGCTCAGGCTCCCGGGTTCTCTTTCGATAGTTGTTGATAAATAGGTTTGTCAGGATTCTAAACAACCAAGCCCGCGCATTAGTTCCACCTTCGAACTGATGAAAATATTGAAATGCGCGAACGTAGGTTTCCTGTACCAAGTCGTCGGCATCCTGAGGGTTTCGTGTCATCCCAAGTGCCGTCCGGTACAGCGCATCGATGTGAGGCAACATCTGCGCATCATAGGAAGATTGATTATTGTGTGGGGTCGTCGGCATTGGATTATTTGTTAGTGGCCTTCGATGGCGCTACGGGCAGGCGATGTGGATGTATCAGGAAAGTCTCTAATCATGGAAGTGAGCACACTACGAACATTACCGATGTTCGCGGCAAAAACACGCATGACCTCTGCATGGCTAACAGGTTCAGTATCAGCCACCAAGCCGGCATCGAAGTCTGTAACCAAGCTGATATTCACATAAGGAATGGCCAGCTCACGGGCAAGCATCGCCTCTGGATAGCCCGTCATGCCAATCACATCCCACCCGTTATTGGTAAACCACTGTGACTCGGCCTTTGTACTAAATCGAGGGCCATTGATGACGACCAACGTCCCAGCGCGATGGACTTTGAGACCTTCGTTTTCAGCTGCACTTATTGCTGCATCACGTAGTAACGGACAATACGGATCAGCCGGGCTTACGTGCACAACACGATCATCATCGAAGAATGTGTCGGCACGCCCAGTGGTCCGGTCAACGAACTGATCACATACCACCATGCTGCCAGGGTGGATGCTTGCTTGGAGTGATCCGACAGCAGATGGAGCAACGATTCCGCTAACACCCAGAGCATGCATCGCCCAAATGTTGGCCCGGTAGTTGATTTTGTGTGGAGCAATCGTATGTCCACGACCATGTCTGGGTAGAAACGCGACCGAGCGGCCAGCGAGTTTCCCAACCATGATCGCATCCGATGGAGATCCATAAGGGGTGTCTACCGTTACCTCATCGTACGAATCAAGTAACGCGTACAACCCGGAACCACCGAATATACCAATTTCAACCTGCGGATAACCTGAACTCACGCGAATAGTCTACTCCGAATGTGCCAATGTGAGCACTTCTCTGTATACACGCTCAACTTTTCTTGCAGTAATGGATGCCGTGAAGTGACGCATGACACGCTGGCGTCCTTTGGTGCTGAGCTTCGCACGAAGCTCTGGGCGGTCAATCAGCATCCGAAGTGCATCAGCTAAGGCCTGGGCATTCCCCATTGGAACCAACAAGCCGGTCTCTCCGTGGACGACCGTTTCTTTGACGCCACCACCATCCGTAGCGACAACTGGGATTCCTGCGGCCATCCCTTCGATCACGACCTGGCCGAACGGCTCGGGGCTGGTGGATGCGTGAACCAGAATGGAAACTGTCGGCAAGAATGCATCGATTGGGTCAACGTGACCAAGAAAATCGACCTTGCTTTGAAGCCCAAGGCGGTCTACCTGAGCATGCAGTCCGGCTACGTAGTCATCCTCGCCGAACATCGCCGTTCCTGCAATCAGGAACTTTGCATCGATGCCTGCTTCGACCAGCTTTGCAGCCGCATCCAAAAAGACATGCTGGCCTTTCCAGCTGGTAAGACGTCCAACGATAGCGATTCGCAGCGGGCCACTGAAGGATATATCACCAGCTTGCGGAGGATTCCCGGATGCGATGCCATCATAGACGACTTCGCCGTGGGGATCGACACCGCTTGGCACAACGGCTCCTGGCTTTGCAACGGCTAAGTTCAGCTGATCAAGCGTGCTCTGCGAGTTTGCGATAACAAACGCAGGGACCCTTGCGGCAAGGAAGCGCATCATTTTGACAGCAAATGCAGGGAGGTATGTCACATCGATGTGATCCCTGATGTGCCAAATCAATGGCACATGGCAAAGCCAACTCACCAGCATCCCGTAGAGGTCAGACTTGAGGGAATTTGTATGGATGATGTCTACCGGCTGTGTGCGTATCAGCGCCGCAACTCTAAAGCCGTATGTGAGCACCTTAAACATCAAACCAACTTTGGCGAAGATGCCAGACTCGATCGAGTCCTTACGAACATCAAGTACTGAGCCAGACAAGGGAACAATATCGACCCGGATGTCAATAGCCCGCAGGCGCTCCGCCAGCTTGCCATCCTCGGCGAGGATAACCCACGGATCAATGGCCTTACGGTCGATGGTCTCGAGAAGGCGCGCAAGCGCAATCTCACCACCGCTGAGCTTTGCGGTGTGATCAAGATAGCAAACTCGGAGCTGGCGGTATGTCGGTGCATCCTCCATAATCCCCGGCATAGCATCGCGTTTGGCGTTGTAGCCGCCATCGGATGCGATTTGCACCTGAACTCCACCCGTTCCACTATCAGGCGTTGCACCAATCCAAACTGGCTTCCACTGATCATCCTTGGGGCTATGCATCATCCCCCAGAAACCACTCGGGACACGATGACGCATCGTGTAATTCCCAGGCAGATCGTGGGGATCAATCAGCATTCCATCCGTTCCAACGATATCCCAGCCGGCATCATCATGTGCACGACCGATTAAGTGACCGGGTGTAAGCGAAAACGATGCTGCTGCGGCTTTATTTGCACCGACAATCGTGCCTTCCGCCGAGACATCAAGGATGCCGATGACGTTATTTCGATTCAAATCCTCAAGCCGCTCGGCCCGTCGCTCGGCGATTCTGGCACGGCGTCGTAGGATGTCGATTTGCGTGATGATTGTGAGGCCGGCAAAGAGTAACCCGACGAGAATCGCTCCTTCAAGGACGAGTCCAACTCGTTCCTTGATAAACCTCGCAGCCAGCGCTTCCCCGACGATTGTCGCAATAAATGCGTACAGCCCAGCGCTGCGCCCACGCCACATCGTCCATGTAGCGCCAAGAAAAAGCGATGCGATGGCAACCCAGCTGGGATCTTCCGGCGCAGCTACCCGGCCGAGAAATCCAATCAGCAAGCCTGCAGTAGCTCCGATGACCCGATCGCGGATGATGTGTTTGGGTGTTGCCATGAGATTTATTGAACGAATCCAGCGAGGCTTACGCGATGCGGGCAGCCGCAGCGTCGTCAACTCACCGGGAAAATGTACCACGCGGTAAATTGCCAAGGCAATCAACATCCAGCCTATACGTAACTTTTAGAATTGTTTAGTGAGGGATTGCACAGTCACGTTGACTCGAACCCGATTATTATGTCCATACATGTCCGCAATGTAACTTACTAAAAGCCGTTGGTAACTAATAGATAAGCTTCCCCATGCAAAGCCAACACCATCCAGCGAAATCCAGAGTCTAGTTAGATTGGTCGTGCGCGTAATAATGGCATTTGAGATACCAAGGTCTCTACAGGAAACCGAGACAGATTGTCGTAAAACCCACACTTGGCTGGCCAAATTTGAGGCGATGCTTCCTGCGCTCTTGACGCAGGTGGATGCCATCCGCTGGGAACAAATCAAATCCGACTCTTCAATCATTCTCCGAGCTACTGCGTCTTGCGGGACTATCCGCTACATAAAGGCATGCCCTCCCGGTGAAGAGACTACATCCGCCATCGCTTGTCTCGATGAAAACCATCACCCTCAGCTCGTTTGGTGTCTGCACGCTGACACCGGGAATGGTGTGCAAATTCTGAGCGATGTCCCCGGACAGCCACTCACCCCAAGTGACAATGCCACCGAGACTCTTGCCGACGTAGGCAAGTTATTACGTACACTCCACGAACTGCGTACGAACGAGCAGATGATCCCCTTGTCAACTTGGTGCCATGATTTGCTACATCCCGCTCACGACATTCCAGTGTCCATCGCAATCAACATTCCGAGGTGTTTGATGCTGCTGGAAACCGCGCCCTCCCCCGTTTGGCTTCATGGAGACCTCCACCATGGAAACATCATCAAAAGTGATGTATCAGGCCAGTTAGTCGCCATCGATCCAAAGGGATTACGTGGGGATGCCAGCTTCGACATCTGTACGTTCATCCGTAACCATGTTCCCCCTGAGAATGATGACATCAGCCTTCGGACATTCTTGGAACGTCGTATTCGTGTTATCGCCGAGGCTGCCAGCTATCCGTTGGACCGCGCATTTGCATGGGCGGCTGCGGGAAATGCGCTCTCGCTTGTCTGGGATCTTCCTACATCTGGAAAATTATTGTCAGAAGACCACCGCCATATGAACCGGATTCTGACCCACCTAAATGCGCTTGCAGAGGACAACGGCATGCATTAATGGAACCCTGTAGCATGAATCATCGGTGTTCGTATGGGCAATGAGGCAGCGTATGAAAATTGGTAAGCAAACACTAGGGGCCGGGCTTGCGGCATGCACGTTGGGCCTTACACTGATGGCCCATTCTGCGAACCCTCGTGAACATCACCAAACCCCAAAGATACAGGTGATTCTGACGCAGTGTGCGGCCTGCCACAACCCTGACCAGCGCGCCGGCGGACTCGATTTGACATCAAGGAATGCAGCAATTGCCCACGGACGTGCCCTTGTGCCAGGCAATGTGGATGCCAGTGCAATCGCACAGCAGGTTGTTCATGGCTCGATGCCTCCTGGGAAGCCGCTCAGCCCGGATGACCAAGACGTCGTCATCACCTGGATAAAATCAGGAGCTGTCTTTCCATCCATCACGCCACCTGAGAAAACGGCTAATCCTAAAAGCTGGGCTTTCAAACCACTCGCGCTTCCGGTAGTGCCAAAGCTCAGAGGAATTGCACAAGTGAACCCTATCGATGCGTTCATCCAGAGTGGATTACGCGCAAAGGGCATCAGGCCATCCAAAGAGGCTGACCGTACAACGCTTATTCGCAGAGTCACTATTGATGTCACCGGTCTGCCTCCAACGCCTGCAGAGGTAAGTGCATTTCTGTCAGACAGTAAACCCGGCGCCTTCGAGCGAGTCGTTGACCGCTTGCTCGCAAGTTCGCAATACGGCGAGCGCTATGGCCGCTTTTGGCTTGACATCGC
>JBEDDQ010000133.1:0-2982 GCA_041176185.1 Armatimonadota bacterium
TACTCTACCCAGTTCCGGGCTGGAGGGGATGCATTATTCTGCGTTTGGATCCTCATCAACGATGACATCATCGTCGGAGTCAACATCTTCAGCGTCAACATCAGCGTCTTCATCAGCGTCAAAGTCGACTTGGTCGACGCGGACAGCGCGCTCATTTGCTCCGCGGACTTTTTCTTCCTTGTAGGTGCCGGGAGTGATTGCGGTGACGGCGCCGCTAAGGGCGGCTTCCTCGGTTTTGAGGATTTCGAACATCTCGATTCCACGCTGAATACCCTGATCGTAGAGGAATTTCAGCTCAGGTACCGAGCGGATTTCCAGCATCCGGCCAAGGTGTCCACGGAGAAAGCCTGCGGCGCCGCGGAGAGCGCGCATCGCAAGGCTGCGGTCCTGTGCATCCCCGAGGACGGAGACGTAGACTTTTGCAATTGTGAAGTCACGTGCGACATCAACGCCGGTGATGGTTACCATCGCCAGACGCGGGTCGCGCATTTCCTTCTGAAGAATTTCTGCGAGATCTCGTCGGATCATTTCGCCCACGCGGGCTTGTCGTAAAGTTGCCATTTTAGAAGTGGATGGTATCACGTGGGGCAAACCGGTGTTTACCTGCGGGCGTTGCGAGCTGGTAACGCAGAGGTTTCCTGCCTACAATTGATGGGTTGAATTTAATGACTTAAGGATTGGCAGAGGCATCGCAGGGCGAAGGCGCACACACGGGACGTGCCGCCGCTCCGGTTTTCGGTCTTGTATAAGTAAAGAAAATAGAAACTACTAATATCCCCATGGCCTACACCATCAAAGAAATCTTCTACACGCTCCAGGGCGAAGGCGCACACACGGGACGTGCAGCCGCTCTGATTTTCCGTCTTTTGTAAGAAAAGAAAATAGAAATACAAACATCTCCATGGCCTACATCATCAAAGAAATCTTCTACACACTCCAGGGCGAAGGCGCACACACGGGACGTGCCGCTGTCTTTTGTCGCTTCACAGGGTGTAACCTCTGGACGGGGCGTGAAGAAGACCGGCACAAAGCCATTTGCCAGTTCTGCGACACCGACTTTGTTGGCACGGATGGCGAAAATGGCGGCAAATATGCATCCGCAGCGGATGTCGCAGCGATGATAGAAGCTACTTGGGCCGGCGGGGATGCGCACCGCTATGTGGTTTGTACGGGAGGCGAGCCGACGCTGCAGCTGGATAGTGCCATCGTGGATGCCCTGCACGCGCGAGGCTTCACGGTCGCCATCGAGACAAACGGCACACGCCCCGTTCCCGCAGGCGTCGACTGGATTTGCGTCAGCCCAAAGGCGGGAGCGGATCTTGTGCAGACACACGGGAATGAGCTCAAACTCGTTTACCCTCAGCTCGGGATGGAGCCAGAGCGCTTCATCGACCTCGGCTTTGATAGTTGGTTCCTTCAACCCATGGATGGCCCGCGACAAACGCAGAACACCGCTGCGGCGATCGATTACATCAAGCATCACCCAAAATGGCGCCTCAGCACCCAGACGCACAAGCTGAACGGGATACCATAGAGGCATAGCCATGGATCTCGTACGCAAATTCCAGTTTGAAGCCGCTCACTTTTTGCCAAATGTGCCTGCCGGACACAAGTGTGCCCGCCTGCACGGCCATAGCTTTATGGTTGAGCTGCACCTACGAGGCGAGCTCGACCCACAGCTTGGCTGGGTGATGGACTTTGCGGATGTCAAAGCGGCCTTTCAGCCTCTCTACGATGTCCTTGACCACAACTTTTTGAATGAAGTGCCAGGTCTCGAGAACCCGACCAGCGAAATCCTGGCAATTTGGATTTGGGACAGAATGAAGCCTGTGCTCCCGCTTCTTCATGCCGTGATGGTGCAGGAGACCTGCAACGCCGGCTGCGTTTACTATGGCCCCGGAAGTGCATCCAAGGCCTAGCCAGTAGATGCCCGGGAACCGCTTACAGCTTAGAGAGGTACTTCAACTATGCGCATCAAATTCGCTCCAGCCCTGATCATCCCACTCGCTGCCATCGTTTCCAGCATCCCCACCGGCGCCATCGCGGATGCGACAGTCACATCCAAGTTTTACACCGCAGGTGTCGGAGCGCCAAAGAGCGCTACAACTGGAATGCAAACGGTTGCCAAGTACCAGAATGGCTGGATGCGGTCAGAGCAGGGCAGTACGGTAATGCTTGCAGGGCCGCGCACGACGATGATTATCGACACGGCGAAGAAGCAGTTTTACGCGATGCCGGCGGATGTTGACCCGATGGAGGGCAGCACCGAAATGGACATGGTCCGTAAAATGATCAAGCCTGTCGGCGCGCCCAAGGTCACGAAGGGGACGACGACCAAGGTGATTGTGGGACGCAAGGTGCAGCCCACAACCGTCGAGGTTTCCCTTGAGATGACGATTCCGCGTGAGGCGGTCTCAATGGGCGGCGCGATGGGAGGGGCGGCGGGCGGTTCCAAGTCGGCCAAGCGTGTCCGTAAGTCTGCAGAGACGATTGCGGCGCAAGGCATGAAAATGACGATGACGCTAAAATTCGTCGTCTGGACTTGCACGGATCCTGACCTTGCGAATATGCATCGGGGCCTGCCAGGCGGCCTGGAATCGATGATGAGTCAGTTCATCACACCCGAGTTCAAGCAGACGATTGCTGGGATCCAGGGCTTTCCGCTAAAAACCGAGATCAGTCAGACAATCGGCGGAGCGAACCCGGAGCTTGCGAAGCAGATGAAGGGGATGCCAAAATTTACGATCATAACGGAAGTCGTAAAGTTGGATACCAAGCCGTTACCGGCAGCGTTGTTTGCCGCTCCAAAGGGTTTTAAGCAGCTTCCGTATGAGCCGGGGATGGGCCAGATGTTTGGTGCACCGGGCGGTAAGCCGTAACTAAATCTGCGTATGCGAAGGCCTCTGTACCTTCCCCGGCAGACGCGATTTCGATGTTTGAATTGCCATCGGATAACCGTTGATTTGTTATTGTTGACAAATC
>JBEDDQ010000134.1:0-3261 GCA_041176185.1 Armatimonadota bacterium
GTGCTACTCACGGCTTCTTACCCGGCGCGACTTTGGGAGGCTTTGGCGTAGCGGAAAACGATCCACTGCCAAGCTCAATCAGCGGACCAGCCGTTCCACTGCGAAGGACAATCTTGCCACCGTTACCAGTGAGCTCTGCAGGGCCATCTACGTTTGGAGACAAATGCACCCAGCGAACATCTCCCTGAAGGAGAATCTCGGCATCCGCTTTGGCATCAGGCTGTGTGTAAATCGCGCCCGCGCACGTGATGGTGTCTGTTTGGTCATCGGCTTTGACGACAATCTTCAGCGGTCCGGTGAGAGTCCCCTTGATGATGATCTTGCCGCTGACTTCAAGCCGGGCTTTACGGGCATCCAAATCAAGCTGAGTTGAGCGGAGTTTAAGTTCAGGTCCAGCCATCTCGAAAATGGGTTTGGCACGGTCGCGGAATTCGGCATTTAAGGAGCCGCCAGGATTGGTGATGGTAAATCGTCCAACGACAGCGGTGCCTTTAGGAGGCTGCGGGGTGGCGAGCAGCTGCGGGGCGATACATGCCGCAGTGGCTACTGCTGTGACAATCAAGATTACATCGCGTGACATGACTCGCACCTATTTCCACCAGCCGGACACCGGCTTCTCATCCGTAAAGATAGCAATGCGCGCCAGAGTGCCATCCGCCTTGAAGGACGCGGCCGGGATATCAAACCCGGCACTGTCGTAGAGGCGTATGTTTCCCTTACCCACAAGTGTGGATCGTCGCATATCCCAAATCATGGTATCCGATGCCAGCTTTCGCAAGGCAACGGATGGTCCACCTGCGGATGCCGCATTTACGCCCCCACTTGCCGTTACGCGTGCGGATTTCTGATCCGCGACAATCAGCGGTGCAACGAGCGTAAAGGCCGGTTTTCCATTTTGGTATATGAGCGCACGTGTACCTTTGATAGTCGATGTGGCATTTCGGTTTCCGCTTGGATCGGTGAGCAGCTTTGCGGATGCGACACCGGAAACGGCGACCCAAGGGCGGCCTTTGTCATCGGGGAGGACGGCATCGAACGAGCCAATCTCAGCATGGATGTCCGGGTTGTCCTTTAACTGCTGCGCCGTCGGCTTTGCAGCAGGCTTTCCCGGGTCAGCTTTGCCCGGTGCTTTGCGCGAACATCCGCTTATTGCAAAGGCAACAACAAGCACCACGGCGAGCGTGGTTAGGATTGCTGTTTTACGGGGTTGCATAACGTATCTCAACATGCTTCTCGCCGGGATGCAAGCGCATAAGAGCACCGTCCAAACCCGTCAACGATATACTGATTCGAATATCGGTTGGTTTTAGGTCAAATATGAAGCCTCAACGTCTATCAGTCATTATTATTGCGCTCACGCTGGCGGCAATTGCAGTGGTGCTTGCCCCCGTAATCGCTCCGAAAAACGCTTTAAGCAAGCGTGTCACTCCAAAGCTCGGTCTGGATATCCAGGGCGGAGCCCGCGTCGTCCTCGAGGCACAGATTGAAAAACTGTCATCCGATGTACGCTGGAATGATGACACGCGCGCAGCGGTCCTCCGAACCATCGAGAACCGTGTCAACGCTAACGGCGTCGCCGAACCCGTCATCATCCCAAAGGGTGATCACCAGTACGTCGTCGAAATTCCTGCGGTTAAGAACAACCAGGAAATCGTTGAGCAGCTGCAAAAGACCGCACAGCTTGAGTTCTACTACTCCCCCGACTGGGTAACACAGCGTAACTCGCTGGGTCGCTACAAGCTGGATGTTGTCTCCGATGGCCCAATCCGTGACCACTACGAAATTACCGACCAAAACTCCGGCCAGCGCTTCCGCGACCGCTTCCACTCCAACCAGGCGCTGCGCGAGATGTTTGACCGCGCCGACAAGGATGCCGCGAAGGCTACCGAAACCCCGCTGCCTCCACCTCTCGAGACTCTGCCAAGTGCCGGTGGCAAGACAAGCGCCAAGATTCTTCCTGAGGATGTTGCAAAGTTGCAGCCTCTAGCGGATGAAGTCACCAACTTTGATGCCTTCCTGAATCAAGCTCGCAAGGAAATGGATGGCTCCGATCTCGCAGCCGGTGGCGCACACGCCAACTTCAACCCAGGTGGTACCGGCGCCCTCGTCGAGCTCGAGTTCAATACACGTGGCCGCGACAAGTTTGCACAGTTCACCAAGGATCATAGCCAGGAAATCCTGATGATGTACTTGGATGGACGCATCCTGATGGCTCCAAACATCAACGAGCCAATTCTGAACGGACGTGCATCCATCTCGCCATTTGCTAACCTCAAGGAAGCCAAGCAGCTCGCTGACTACCTGAACGGTGGCTCCCTCCCGGTTCCACTGCGCATCATCCAGCAGCAGACCGTTGAGGCAACGCTCGGAACCGAAGCCGTACGCCACGGCTTTGTCGCAGGCCTCGTCGGCCTCGCCGCCGTCATCGTGTTTATGCTGTGGGTCTACCGCCTCCCAGGTGCTGTCGCCTGTGTGGCCCTCATCCTCTACACGCTGTTCACCTATGTGGCCTTCGTCCTTGTTCCAGTTACGTTCACACTCCCAGGTATCGCCGGTTTCATCCTCTCCGTGGGTATGGCCGTGGATGCCAACATCCTGATCTTCGAGCGCACAAAGGAAGAGCTGAGGGATGGCCAAAACCTCGGCGCAGCTATTTCGACCGGCTTCGGACGTGCGTTTAGCGCGATCTTTGACTCGAACATGTGTACGGCTGTTACCAGCCTCCTGCTCTACAACTTCGGAACCGGCGCGGTCCGCGGCTTCGCATTGACGCTGTTGATTGGTGTTGCGCTCTCGATGTTCACTGCGATCACCGTGACGCGTACCTTCCTCCTGCTGCTGACGCATGGCAAGAGCGGTCGCCCAAATCCTCAGATGCTCAAGCAGTGGGGTGCGGACAACCTCTTCCGCCCGCAGCTCAAGGTCGTTGCGCAGCGTGCACGCTGGTATGCACTTTCGCTCGCAATCATTGTCCCAGGTGTGGCGTTCGCCGCGATGGGTGGTTTCAAGCTTGGTATCGACTTTACCGGTGGCTCCGAGCTGACACTGCAGTTCGCACAACCGGCAACCCGTGTTCAGGTTGAAGAAGCGATGGCAGAGCAGGGCATCAAGGAAACCGCAGCGCAGATCGCCGGTGGCAACACCGTGTATGTGCGCATTCCAAAGCCTGAAGGCCGTGATGAAATTTCATCCGCGGAAGCAACTGAGCTGGTCGGCAAGCTTCAGGCCAAGTTCCCTGGCGTGACGCTGGGTGGCTTTGAG
>JBEDDQ010000135.1:0-3465 GCA_041176185.1 Armatimonadota bacterium
CAGTACCAGTCCGAAGCTCAGCTTCATAGATAAATTTATCGGCTGTTGTTGTGTGCTCGAAGTAATACTGTGAGCCAAGCAGGCTTACATAAATGTCGGCTGCATTGCCAGCAGCGATACCGTGTCTGGCTTCGAGGGTGATTGCACGCCCTTGTTCCGCCCAAGCTTCTAGAGGGGAGCTATCAACTCCGTAGGGAACCTGATCCAGCGCACAATAAAAGCCCAAAGGCAGCATCGGGCAGTACTTTGTTCCTGTCCGATGCCGGTTCAAGTCTCGAAGCTCTGCCATTGTGACGGCTTCCCAGCCAAAGCGGACTGCTGTTCGCCGAAGTGCATCTCCGACAAATCCGTATCGGTTGTCGTGGAACTTGAATGCAGTCGTCATGGATGCAGCCGAGACATCCGCTGGGACATCAATGTGGACAAAGGCCGTATCTTTTGCCTCACCGCATCCGCTTTGAAGGCAGTCGGGGATATCCGCTGCACGCTGCGATAGCATGACCTGATCGGCAGCCAGTCCTGCGGCGATGCCTTCCACGAGCCTTGCATGGCGAATGAGACGCGGCGTAACGAGAGCCAACTCATCACGCATTGCGCCGGCAACATTCTCAGCCTCTCGTAGTCCAGATGCCAGCAGCTGCTGGATCAGCCCGACCCAGCCCCTGGCACTCATTACAAGCATCATATTGGTTTGAGCAGTTACAGGGAGAAAGTAGCGTGCACGGTCAAATGCATAATTACGGCGAATCCGTGCTGCGGCTTTCGCAGGTGTTCCCTGAGGGATACGAACCAGATCTGGTGCATCTTCTGCAATTTTCTCCCAAAAGCAAAGAGCCTGATTGTAGAGCTCCATTGCTTTTGTCGCAGAATGATCCTGTTTTGCACCGGTTACCGCTGTTCCAAGAAGAGTATCATTGGCGATACGAATGTACCGCGTAGAGGACTCCTGCCCACCCGCAGTCGGAACAAGGCTCCAAATGTGATAGGCCAGCCACATACTGATGCCATCGATGAACATCGCCACCGGTGCCATATCGGCTATAGAAGCGTGGCCGTAGTCAACAAATTTAAAGATGCGGTCTACGGCTGCATCCATATCGGATGGATCTATTTTCGAGAGAATGACTTCAAGGCCATCAATCGAGCGGGAATAGCGGGCACCGGTAGCTGAAAGGAGCTCAGGCGTGAGCTCCGGGCGACCCGCAGCTCTTGCATCCGGCGTGGATGTCAATGCAACGTGTGTGACCCGGAGCGGTGTACTCACGCTGTTTCACCCTCAGCACTTGTGGCTGCAGCAACTTCCTCGGGTGCGGCGGCTCTCGGCGGCCGCGGATCTTGACCCTTTTCCTTGAACTTACATTCTTTGGTGGCACACTGGATGCCTGTGTACCTCCCACGGAAATAAGCATGGTGCAGGACGCCACCACAGTCCGGACACTGTCGATCCGTCAATGGAAGACCGGAAAGGGTACATTTACAGGCTGGGTAGCTTGAGCATCCGTAGAAGACGCCTCGCTTGCTTCCCTTTTCAACAATGTCACCTTCCTTGCATAGTGGGCACTTGATGCCTGTACTGACAGGGATGTCCTTTTTGATATAGCGGCATTTCGGGAACGCACTACATCCGACAAACGTCTTGCCAAACCGGCTGACGCGCTCTGAGAGCTGTGCTCCGCACTCTGGGCAGGGTTCATCCAGTAGCTTAGGTGGAACGCTTGGCTCTGCCTTTGCAACTGCCTTCGACTTCAAGATGTAGTTGCATTCCGGATACCCACTACAGGCATAGAATTGGCCAAAACGACCGCGCTTTAGGACAAGTTCTTTGCCACAGTTGGGACAGTTGGGGATTGACTGGTCAATTGCCGACTTAAACTCTTCGTGCACTGAGCGCAGGAACTCAACCCAGTCCCGTTGCCCTTCTGCTACTTCATCCAAACCATCTTCAAGATTAGCCGTGTACTTCACATCGACAAACTTTGGCAAATCCGCGACCAACGTATCTGTAACCGCGCAGCCGATTGGGTTCGGATGAAAGCGCTTATCGATAACCTCCACGTAATCGGCACGGATTTTTTCCATAATCGATGCGTATGTACTCGGACGCCCAACTTTGTTTTCTTCTAGTGCTTTGACCAGGGACGCCTCGGTAAAGCGTGGCGGGGGATCAGTGAAATGCTGTTTTGGAACCAGCGCATGTAGCTTTAGGCCCTCGCCTTTCTCCATCGGAGGAAGGATACGACCGTTTTCCGTGTCTGCCTTTTCTGCTGCGACATCATCCCGGCCTTCCTCGTAGACACGCAGGTGGCCATCAAATTTCCGAACACGTCCCGTGGCATGGAAGATGGCGGCTCCCACCTCAATGTCCACGCTGGTTTGGTCAAACGTAGCTGGTGCCATCTGGGATGCAACAAACCTATTCCAAATCAGCGTGTAGAGCTTTAACTGGTCGGCTGTCAGGGATGAATTTCGCAGCGAATCCGGGGTTCGTCTAACATCTGTCGGGCGAATAGCTTCGTGTGCATCCTGAGCCGCGCCCTTGTTTCCATATACATTCGGGCTCGCTGGTAGGTACTGCTCGCCGTAGTACGATGCAATAAAGCCACGAGCAGCCACCTGCGCCTCCGCGGCTATACGGGTGGAGTCGGTACGCATATACGTTATGAGACCCGTTGTCCCATCGGCGCCTCCGACATCAATTCCTTCATACAGGTTTTGTGCAATACGCATTGTTCGCTGTGCACCATAGCCTAGGCGGCGGGCAGCTTCCTGTTGAAGCGTAGATGTAATGAACGGGGCTTTAGCGCGCTCTTTGGCTTCTTTTGTCGCAACGCTGATGACGGTCCAAGGCTTTGACTCACAGTCGGCAACGACTGCTTCCGCAGTTGCCTGGTCAAGATCATGGTCACCCAGTTTTGTTCCATTGAATGACTTGAGCTTTGCTGGAAACTGAGGCTTGGTAGGAGAAAGCTTGGACAGGGTCGCGGTGACAGACCAGTATTCAACCGGGACAAAGGCTTCGATTGCGCGTTCACGATCAACAATTAGGCGGAGGGCGACAGATTGCACGCGTCCGGCATGGGTCGCGTTCTTTACCTTTGCCTGGACCTGGCTGGACATCCCGTAGCCTTCAAAACGGTCGATTACTCTGCGCGCCTGTTGTGCATTCACACGGTCGACAGTCACTTCACGGGGAGATTTGAGAGCATCCAGTACTGCCGTCTTCGTAATCTCGTTGAAGACAATGCGTTTTACCTTCGCACTTGGCTGTTCGAGAATTTGCGCGACGTGCCAAGCGATAGCCTCACCTTCACGGTCAGGGTCGGATGCGAGGTAAATCATGTCTACCTTTTTTGCCGCTGCACGGAGCTTCTTTACTGTTTCCAGACGATCCTTGGTGACTTCGTAGGGAACATCGAATGGTGTGTCGATGCTAGCGGGGTTCCAAGACTTAGGAAGGTCACGAAT
>JBEDDQ010000136.1:0-4994 GCA_041176185.1 Armatimonadota bacterium
GGCAAGGACAATCGGGTCATGCCAAGTGAATGTACGCGCAGGAAGCCCTTCATTTAGGTGCGGAAGCAGTGCTTCGACAATCTCAAGTAGTTCCTTGTCTTCCTTGATTGTTTTCGCATTCTTCCTAATCCTATCGATACGCTTCTCAAGCGTCTGTAGGTCGGACAGTGCCAGCTCTGTATTGATGGCGAGCAGATCATCCATGGCGTCCACACGACCCTCAACATGGACGATGTTGTCGTCTACAAAGCAGCGGACGACATGGGCAACTGCGGAGACTTCACGGATGTTCCCTAGAAACTGATTTCCAAGGCCTTCCCCTTTGTGAGCTCCGCGAACCAGACCGGCAATGTCTACAAATTCCACACTTGTAGGAATAATCTGAGGAACTCTGTCACCTTTTGCATAGAGCTGTTGTAATGGTTCCAACCTAGAATCAGGAACGGCTACAACACCAACATTTTTATCAATTGTCGCAAAGGGATAGTTGGCAGCCAACGCACCAGCCTTCGTAATTGCATTGAAGAGTGTCGACTTGCCTACATTGGGAAGTCCTACGATACCGATGCCTAATGCCAAATTTCTATCCTCCGGAGAACTCATTCTATCAAGTTGCACCGGAGGATTTATCCCACAGCTTAGTTGCCACCCCTTACGCGTTATGAATAATTGTCAAGAGGAAACGACGAGGATGAACCTGTTTGTTCGTTGACGGCTTATTGGTGTCGTAATACCATGACTGAACATGGGGCATCGATTGCGAGTGACAAACTCGTGGAGCCGAGTGTCAATCGCTCAAGCATTGAGTGTCCCTTTGCACACACGATAATGACATCGGCGTCTGTTTCATCGGCCACCTGACGAAGGGCATCTGGTGCAGAGCCAACGACAACCGTCCCATGCGTCTTGGGACTAATCAGTTTTAGGCGTTTGGCAACGGAGGTTGTCCGGTCAGATATCGCATCACGAACCGCATCCGCAGCGCTCACACCCGCAACTCCGGTATCCGCAGCACGGGAACGAAGCAAGGTGTCATCAAAAGCAGTGACAACTTCAATACTTTCGATTCCGCGGGGGCTCCATCCAATGAATTGCTCAATACACTTATTCGCATAGGCTGAATGGTCTGTACCAAGGACAACCCTCAGTTTGCCAATCCGCTTTGGAGGACGAGAAATCAAGACACTTTGATGAGCGTTATTAGTTACGTTACGTGCTACCGATCCAGTAAGGAGTGTCTCAAGCTTGGAGTTCGTGGATGCACTAACTGAGATCAAGTTTGTAGCGTGTGCATCTGCAAAATGAAGAATCTCATACGCTGGAGAGCCATCCAGCACATGAATGCCAACCTGGTTGACTGTATCTCCCGATGCAAGGATGTAATTTGACAGTGTTTCCATGAATCCAAGCGCGGCGGCCGACTCATTTTCGCTGTTCCAAAGAACAGCCTCCGCTGCAGTCACGACTTCTGTTGGAAACCCAGTTACCACAAGGGGAGCAATCACATGAAGTAAATCAACTTTTAGACCTGGGAAGCTAAACTGTGTTAGAACCTTGAGTGCTTCTGGAGACTCGTTACCCGATGTTTCAGCGATGCCGACGACAACATTCATCTGTTTGCTCCTGTGCACAAAAGGAATACTTACTTCCGCACATTTCGGGCACAGTACTTGCTCACGACCATTCAGATTCTGTACCCACCACCCGACAGGGAAGGAACGGACAGACTTTGAACGTGCTGTTGCACCACAATGGTGACAGGTAGCAAGAGATGTAAGCAAATTATGCACAGATGAGTATGTGTCAATAGGACCGCTACTACATCTGCCAGATGGTGTATTTAGCTACTCGACAATTCCGTTTCTGACAGCCCAAACTGCTGCCTGAGCCCGGTCAGAGACACCGAGCTTTCTTAGAATATGTTCCACGTGGGACTTTACCGTTCCATCGCTGATAAACAGGAGAGCCGCAATTTCTTTGTTCGAGAGGCCAGTGGTTACCAGGCGTAGGACTTCCTCTTCACGTACCGTCAATGGCTCAGGAATATCCATCCTTGCACCGGTTACAGGGCCAGTTGATCGCAATGCACGCAGAAAGTCATCGCGATTCAGTGTTGATTCACCGGCAAGAACCGCCCGCATTGTTTCGAGCAAGTCATCACGTTCTACTCCCTTGAGCAGATAACCAGCGGCGCCACCAGAGAGTGCGCGGGCCACAAATGTCGGATTTTCGTACGTGGTCAGCAAAATGACGGGTAGTTTTGGGTGGAGTGCTTTTACCTGAGTCAATGCCACAAGCCCATCGGTTTTCGGCATTCGGATGTCCATCAGTAACAGATCAGCTTCATGTTCCTGAAGGAGTGGAAGGGCATCCTGGCCATCTACACCTTCTGCAATGATTTCAAATTCGGTGCCGGAAAGCAGGCTTCGGAGGCCTCCTCGCCAGATAGCATGGTCATCGATGATAATAACTCGTACCGGATTCATGATTGCACAATTTCCTTCAAGTGTTTTGCCAGCGTGAATGGATTTAGACTGACTTACCTACCGTAGTTGGGATCGAATCCGGGAACAGGCGAATGCGGATGGTCGTACCGTTCCCACTTTCGGATTCGATACGAAACGAGCCTCCAAAAAGCTGTGTTCGTTCACGCATATTCTGCAACCCAATATGTTCAAATGACTGATGGACAGCGTTGACATCAAATCCTGAGCCGTTATCCAACACCATCAGATTGACTGAATACCGATCATTTTCGCATACTTGCTCAACGGAGACATCGACTGCAGTCGCGCTTGCGTGTTTCCGAATATTGTTCAGTGCTTCCTGCACAAGGCGGTAAATCGAAACTGCCAGCATCGGATGTAAATCATCGTCTTGAACATTTGTGGAGAAGTTTGTCGTGTCCCAACCGGCTCGGGCCTGCTCTTCATCGATTAGCTGTCCGATGGCTGCTACAAAACCCATATCCTCCAGTTCCAACACCCGCATCCGCTTGATAAGTGTCCGGCATTCGATTCCAGCATCCCTTAGATACTTGGTCGCAAGGTCCAGATCAGGATCAGGGGATACCGATTCCCGGGATCGGTACGCATCCAGATGTGCACGTGCTGCAAAGACAAGCTGCGTCAGGGAGTCGTGAAGATCTGCCGCAGTTGCTTTACGTTCCTCTTCCTGTGCAGTAAGGAGCCTTT
Source organism: Armatimonadota bacterium (assembly GCA_041176185.1). GTDB lineage: Bacteria > Armatimonadota > Armatimonadia > Armatimonadales > Armatimonadaceae > CAIRTT01. Next base: position 3,195 of record JBEDDQ010000136.1, read on the forward strand.
GTGACAGGGCTTGTTGGCGCCGAAGCATTTGTAGATTTCTGATTCCAACACACAGCTGCAGTCTGAGTGCATCTACTAAAACCTCATCCTGTTCAGAAAAACCACCTTGTTTATCGGTTAGGTAGAGGGATCCAAGGCAGATACCTCCGTGGCAGAGAGGGACTCCTAAAAACGATGTCATCGGCGGGTGGTTGGGGGGGAATCCCACACTGCCGGCGTGCGATTTGATATCGTCAAGTCGCAGCGGGCTTTGCCGGTGGATAAGGAGTCCTAAGACTCCAATCCCTTTCGGCTTTTCAGGAATCAACCGCTTGGCTTCTTCAGTCATGCCTGAGACGACAAACTCGTCCAAAGCTGTACCATCGGCATTAGCAACGCCTATGGCTGCGTAACGTGCGCCAACAATTTTGCAAGCGGTATCTGCCAGATGCTCAAGTGCTTCCACCCCGGTTGAACTGGCAAGAATATCCGCGGCTGCCCGGGTTGCCGCCGAGAACAGCTCAGCGGCATTGACTGCAGATCTGTCCGTTAGGCTCAAAACTGCTCCGGTCGAAGTAAGGGGAAGAACAGGACATCTCGAATGGATGCCGCCCCGGTGAAGATCATCGCAACGCGGTCTATTCCCATTCCAAACCCGCCCGTCGGTGGCATCCCATAGGACAATGCACGGAGAAAGTCCTCATCCATCGGCTGTGCCTCTACATTGCCACCTGCTTTTTGTTCGACCTGATTCAGGAAGCGCTCTCGTTGGTCAACTGGGTCGTTGATTTCCGAGAAGGCATTTCCTATTTCCTGTCGAAGGATGTAGCTTTCAAAGCGTCGGGTAAGCGCCGGGTTACCAGGGCATTTACGCGCCAGCGGGCTGGTTTCAAGTGGGAAGTCCGTAATGAATGTTGGTTGAACAAGCTTAGGTTGGGTGAACTGTTCGTGGATTTTTTCGATGATTCCACCGATGGTTGTTTCTTTTGACGAATCAATCCCGACAGATTCCATCGCAGCTTTCGCGGACTCAAGGGTTTCAAATGCGCTTGCAGGAATACCGGCATTCACTTCGATTCCCTCAAGCATCGGCAAACGAACCCACGGTTTTGAGAAGTCAATCTCAGTGCCGTCATTGGTTACAAGAATGTCGGTGCCATAGAGCACATTGCAAATATGACGGAAGAGGCGCTCTACGAGGTCCATCATGCCATCAAGGTCTGTGTATGCCTCGTACAGCTCAAGCAGCGAGAACTCAGGGTTGTGACGTGTACTTATGCCTTCATTACGGAACACCCGCCCGATTTCATAGACCTTGTCAATGCCACCAACAATCAGACGTTTAAGGTGCAATTCAAGTGCAATCCGAAGGGTGAGGTCGATATCCAAGGCGTTGTGATGTGTCTTAAATGGTCGTGCATGTGCACCACCCGCTTCAAGGTGTAAGACAGGGGTTTCGACTTCGAGGTAGCCATCGGTGTCGAGAAATTCCCGAATAGCCCGGGTGATACGCACCCGTTGCAGGAGCACATTTCGGGCTTCCTGGTTGACAAACAAGTCGCAATACCGCATCCGGTAACGCGTCTCGGCATCTTGCAGGTGCTCCGCACGCTTTATTACGCCATCAGGTGTCCGGTATTCCTTGCCTAACACAGCGCCTGCATCGGCCAGTGCCTTAGCGAGTGGAGTCACGATCTCGGCCTTGACTGCCAGATCACCCTTTTTGGTGGCAAAGATTGTTCCCCGAACGCCAACAAAGTCACCAAGGTCGAGGTTGGCCTTCAGTGTATCGATGGTGGCTTCATCAAGGATTTCTTTGTC
>JBEDDQ010000137.1:0-4574 GCA_041176185.1 Armatimonadota bacterium
CTGAAGTGTTTAAGCATATTCCTGAAGGTCAATTCTATGGCGTAGGAAATAACGTACTTCCAGATTTGCTTGCAAAAGGACTCCGTGTCGCCGCGATGGAAACAACCCGCTACTGGATGGATGTTGGGAATGTTACGGTGTATCGACAGGCACAGCGCGATGTCATCGATGGTCTAGTACACGCTGAGCTCCCATCTGGCGCAATACGACACGGCGATTGCATTGTCTGCGAAGGTGCAATGGTTGAAGGAACGATTGAAGACCACACAGTAGTCGGCCATCGAGCCGTTATCGAAACAGGAGCAACCGTTCGAAACTCGATTTTGTGGGATGATGCTGTCGTTAAGAGTGGAACAACACTTGAAAACTGTATTGTAGGCGAAGGCGTAACCGTTTCCAGCTCACATACAATCTTTGGCGGCATCATTGTTGAAGGTAAACGTCCATCATCATAAGGTTTTTCCTTGACATCCAATGCTGAGTCCATGTTATTGTCGCAGTGGGGGACAATAACATGGACGAAGACTTCATTTGCCCGATGGTGTGGAAATGGTCTGACATCTTCGACAAGCTGGTGGAACAATGGAACGCTCATCCAGATCACGATGAGATTCCTGAACCACCACACATGCTAGCTGCTAACGCTACGGATAATTCCCGGAGGCAAAGGTGGCTCGACACTGTAGAGTGGGCCGACAAGTACTCAATGCAGATTCCTACGCTGGATGAACACGAGAAGCACTACAGAATCTAGATTCTAGCCGTACCGCGACGTGGCATACGTTGTCGGTGCATACTAGAATAGAAAAGTAACCGCCCGTAGCTCAGTGGATTAGAGCGTTGGCCTCCGGAGCCAAAGGTCACAGGTTCGAATCCTGTCGGGCGGACTTACTTTATCCCTAACAAATTACGAGCACTCTCAATCGAGATTTCATCCGTTTGACCAGATAGCATCCTTGCTATCTCACAGACTCGTGTTTCACCACGGACATCGGTGATTGTGACACTCGTCTTACCATCGGTCACTGACTTCTCAATTACAAATTGCTGCGATGCAGATGCCGCCACTACCGGGAGGTGTGAAATACATAAGACCTGGCCGTGACGCGATAAATCGCACAATGTCGCCGCAACGGAATGGGCGGTTTTACCGCCTATACCAGCATCGATTTCATCGAAGACGTAGACGGGTGTATCATCTACAGCTGCTAACTCCGCCGTTAATGCCAGGAGTACCCGTGACATTTCTCCCCCTGATGCAATCCGTCCAAGGAGTTTGGCTGGTTGGCCTGGGTTAGGTGCGAATAAGAACTGGATGGTCTCGTTTCCAGATGGTGATGCATCACAATCCGTAAATAAGAGGTCAAAGGATGCATGTGGCATCGCAAGTCGATGTAAGTAACCTTCAATACGGCTACAAAATGCGGGTCGAGATGCTATACGGGCACTCGTAAGTGCATTGGAAGCCGTGCTATATTCGACCCAGGCCGACTCTACAGCGTGTTCTAGTTCACCCTGTGATTCAGTGATTGACGAAAGCTCAGCCAGTCTTGCTGCAGATGCATCACGAAACGCCAAAACGTCGTCAATCGTGGGTCCATACTTTCGCAGTAGGTCACGAATTACTTGCCGACGGTTATCCAGAGCAACGACTTGAAGCTCATCGACATCGATGGAAGATGAATATCTTGACAATTCGCTTGCCAGATCTTCAATGGTTGCAACAAGACCATTTATGGACTCAGGCAGGTATGCAAGTGTTGTGTCAAGCCCAGCCAACCGCTCAGCATCCCTAAGTGATGTATAGAGCTGCGATTTAGAAAGCTCAACATTAATGCTTACTGCGAGGTTACGGCGTTTATCTGCATTGGATGCCAATTGAAGTTGTTCCTCGAGAGTTACTTCTTCACCAGGAGTGAGTGACGCTTCTTCAATTTCCTGTACCTGATAGGCAAGCAGATCCACTTCTCTGGCGCGGTCACGGGCACCATTCACTACACTTTGCAACGCAGCTTCGCAGGATTGCCACTTGGCATACGCCAGTTGAACCTGTAAGCGTGCCGTCCGTAGTTCCGGGGATGAGTTATCAAACCATTGCATTTGCCGCGCTGGCTCCAACAAGCGCTGTTGATCATGTTGACCGGAATTGACGACCAGCGCAGATGTCAGTTGTTTCAGATTTGACACCGTCAATAGCACACCATTAGCTCGCGCGGTGTTTTTTCCCGTTGCCGTGAGCTCACGGTCAACGATGAGCTCTCCATCATCAAGGGTTACCCCAAGTTGACTTGCAAGACGTTCAACGGATTCAGGTATGGTTGATACATCAAATCTTGCCTGAACTCTGGCAGCCGTTGCTCCATGTCTTACAACCTCGGGACTTGTACGCTCTCCCAGAGCTAATCCGAGTGCATCCAGAAGTATTGACTTACCTGCACCTGTTTCTCCAGTCATCACCGTAAAGGCATCTGTGAACTCAAGATTAGCGTGCTCTACCAATGCGAAATTGCGAATGTCCAATTCCAGTAGCATGTTGTTCCTCTAGCCGGGTGTTCCCAATTAACCTTAACGAATAATTCGCAGCAAAGATAACAGTTACATCACGGGAATTCGAATAGAATATCGACCGTATGCAACCATCCCCTGAGCACATCCACCGTCGACCAAATGAGTTGGGCCGAATTCCAGTCATAATGTACCACTCGGTGGACAACACTCGACCTTTTGACAGCCGTGGACTCAATGTCTCCGAGGCTACGTTTCGTAAGCATTTGTTCCTATTGCATCAACACGGAATGTATCCTGTGAATATGCGGGATTTACGTTCGCATACCACTTTATCTCAGGTCCCAAAAGGAATGATTCCTGTAGTTCTGACATTTGATGATGGTCGGAAGTCTCAGTTTATGATGCGGCCTGATGGAACCCCAAGCCTCTCTTCAGCCCTCGGAATATTCGAGAAATTTATAGGCGACCACGCGCCACGTTGGCAAAAGAGAGCGTCGTTTTACGTGATGCCAAAGAGTGTTCACAATCTTGAGCCATTTCAACAGCGGGGTATGGCGGCATCCAAGTTGAATTACTTGGTAGATAATGGTTATGAAGTCGGAAACCATACATGGTCGCATCGGTCTCTACGTCGGATGACCGAAAGCCAGGTAGCATCTGAGCTGATTCGGTGCTTCTATGGGATTCGTACGCTCTGCCCTCGCGCATCCATGGATACATTGTGTATTCCGTTTGGCGAGTACCCACGATTTACAAGTTGGAGACGAACTCTGACGAATCCAATGCGGCAATCAACGAATATGCATTGTCTGGTATTGATGGCATGGGGAGGGCCTAGCTATTCCCCATTTGATAAGCGTTATGACAATGTGCGGGTTACTCGTATCGGCGTCTCTCCGAATGAGCTAGAAGGAACATTGAAGCGTTTGGCGCGTACCGAAACTTGGTACGTGTCAGGCGGCGATGCGGGTGTTTTGCACGTGCCTTCTAAGCTGATGAAGTACTTGGATGCTGACCAAGTGAACGGACTCCGTGTAGCGACAAACTAAAAAGTGCCCGAACACTCACTGTTCGGGCACTTTTAGACAATCTGTCACCTTCTGTCTACAGACCGCTCTCCGTTAGGGGATCAGTAACGACGACGGTAACCCTTGCGACCTTGTCATTTTCGGCCAAATTGATCAGTTTGACACCTTGTGTTGAGCGTCCCTGCTTCTTGGCTTCCTTAACTGGGAAGCGCGTTGCCTGACCGTTTTCAGACATAATCAGCAAGCTTCTTGACTTATCAGAAGGGCCGGAAACGATACACGCTGCCTTGAGTGGACCAGTCTTGGCGGTGACATCGATTGTTTTCAATCCCTTGCCACCACGTGACTGAACCTTATAGTCAACGAGTCCGGAGCGTTTCCCAACTCCATTTTCGCCGACAACAAGAAGATCTGCATCGTCCTCAGCGACATCCATGGCCACAACGATGTCATCGGGTCCATCCAGAGTGATACCGCGGACGCCTCCTGAAGTACGCCCAGAGCAGCGAACATCAGATTCAGCAAACCGAATAGCATGTCCTCGGGATGTACACAGAATCACAGTGCTATCGCCGGTAGTTTTACGAACCCATCCCAGCTCATCGCCTTCGTTCAGGTCAAAGGTTTGCACACCATTCGCCCGAATATTCTTGAAATCTTTGAGATCACAGCGCTTGATCTCACCAAGGCGGCTGCCCATTAGGAGGTAGCCTTCCGCGTTTGCCAAGTCTCGAACGCTGACATAAGCTGTCACACGCTCGCCAGACTCAACATTCAGGAGGTTGCCAAGGTATGAGCCCATTGCGTTGGTATCACGCTCTGGGACATCGTATGCCTTTAGACGGTAGACCTTGCCTTTATCCGTGAAGAACATAATTTGTTCGTGTGTATTTGCACGGAAGATATGCTCGATGGAGTCATCTTCCTTCGTCTTGCCCGCTGACTTACCCTTACCGCCGCGGTGATTTACGGCAAAGCTGGTTAGCTTCATGCGTTTGATGTAGCCACTGGCAGAGATAGTGATGAGGGTTTCTTCCT
>JBEDDQ010000138.1:0-3210 GCA_041176185.1 Armatimonadota bacterium
GCCAAAGCAAGCGCACTAGGATTGCGCTCCGCGGTGATGCTGATACATCCGGGCCACGATTTCATCGATGCTCTGGTCGGTGATTTCGACATCATGGATGACCGCTTGCGCGGCGAACGCAGCGAGGAGGTCTGCGGCGGGGATGACGGCCGGGTCGAAGGAGAAGGTTTGCTCATTCCCGATGCGTTTGATCAGCATCGCCGCGGGGTGGCTGGCGGGGCTGTCGGTCACGAGACGCATTAGTTTTGTGGTACCAAACGCGGTTCGCAGATCCCCGAGAGCGCCATTTAGCAGAATGGTTCCATTCCCAAAGACCAGCACGCGGTCTGCAACGGCCTCGATGTCCTGGAGGTCGTGTGTGGTGAGGATTGTGGTGACATCCCCGGATTGCTGCAGCCAGCGCAGCAGCTCACGGACGGCGAGCTTTGCTTCGGCATCGAGGCCGATGGTTGGCTCATCGAGGAACAGGACATCCGGTTCATGGAGGAGCGCCGCCGCAAGCTCGCAGCGCATCCGCTGTCCGAGGCTAAGCTCGCGTACGCGTTGCTCTAGTACATCCCCTATACCGAGGCGGTCGACGAGCAGCTGTTGTCTTGCATCAAATCGATGTCCGGGAACCTGGTAAAGCGCGCGCAGCAGCGCAAACGTGTCGGACACGGGGAGGTCCCACCAGAGCTGTGTCCGCTGGCCAAAGACGACACCAATGTGTCTGACATGCTCCTGACGCTGTGAAAACGGCTCACGACCATGGACATTTACAGTGCCGGAATCCGGCTTCAAAATGCCGCACAGAATCTTGACCAGCGTTGACTTGCCTGCGCCATTTGGGCCGATGCACCCAATGAGTGCTCCTCCGGGGATTTGAAAGCTGACATCGTGCAATGCGTGGACCGTCGTCGTCTTGCGCTGAAACAAACTCCCCGATGTACGCCTATAAGTGCGTGAGACTGAGTGGACATCGATTCCCGTGGAGGTACTTGACATTACCACTTAGTTTACGCCCCATCGCGGGCACGCATCACCCATCGGTTCCGGTACTATGTGACTACAACCATGGTCGTAAATCCTGACAATATCTGCACTGAGACGCTGGAAGAAATTTTCCGGCAGGCCCATTTCGAGGTCACCGTTGATGCAGACAATGATCTGCTTATCAAAGATACCTACGCCTGCTTCATCTCGAACTGCAAGGAGAGTGTGCGGATTGCGACAGCCTTTCAATTCCGAAAGAAGTCGACCAAAGCTGAGCGCATGGATCTTGCAAATCTCATCAATGCAGATTGTGAGGCTATTCGTGCAACCGTAATGGCGAAGCGGACGCTGATTATCGATTGGTTCATCCCGATTCGCGGAGGCCTTCCAGCCGCCAACCTGATTCAGGCTTTCCGTGCATTTAACGGACGCACGCAAAATGCGTTGTTTACCTGTGACACGGATGACATCGTCGAGTAAGTCTATGTCCAACCACATCCCGGATGTCCCGGTGCCCCCAGGTATCGCCGCTTTTTTCCAAGGCTGGCAGCTCTACCAAAGCGTTGTCCAGAACAACTGCATGGAACATCGGGAGATCGGCACCGCGCTACGCAGTGTTTTCGAATCGATTGACCCTGAGTTTTCCGTTCTGGACCTTGGTTGCGGCGACAGCTCGATGGCAATCAAGGCACTCGAAGGCCTCCGTGTGAGCCGCTACACAGGCGTTGACCTCACCGCTCCAGCTCTTGAAATCGCCCGTGCAAACTTCTGTGGGACATATTCAGCGACGTGGGTGCACGCAAACATGGTGGATTACATCGCCAGCTGCGATCAGCAATTCGATGTCATCATGACGTCTTTTGCCATGCATCACCTTGCGGCAGACATCAAACAGACGTGGCTGATGAACATCGCGAAGCACCTCACGCCCCGCGGACAACTGGTGGTCGTTGATACATGCTGTCCAGCCGACATGTCTCGGGATGAAACTGTCCAGACATACTTAGACCTGATCGCGGACTGGCCTCTTTCCACCGCTGACAAGGCCACCATCGCCACCCACATGTGGTCGAGCGACTTCCCTGAGAGCGAAGCTTTTTTGGAAGCTGCGCTCGCGGCTGCCGGGCTTAACCAGACGACCATTTATAAGCATCCCCATGGTCTGCAGGTTGGGTACGTCTGTCAGCGGTAATTTTGCCTATAGTTGGCCCAGCTGGTAAGCCGGCATTCGGGTGTAACTTGCCCTAATCAGGCTCAGCCACTGGAAGCGATTTCTTGACTACTGCCGGGTTACCGGCAACAAAGCAGTTGTCAGGTACATCAGAAGCGACAACCGACCCAGCCCCCACAACAACGCCTTTGCCAACCCGAACTCCTGGCAATATAACGGCGTTCATACAGATCCATGCTCCATCGCCAATATGGACATCTTTGCCATAAGCATCCGGTGAACATCGTCGCTCTGGACCACCGATGGCGTGTGTTCCCGTATGAATCACCACGTTCGGCGAGATACAGACATTTTCGCCTATGAAACAGCTGCCATCCAGAACAATCTTGATGTCCGTCGTAAGTGTCGAGCCCTGCCCGATGTGCAAGCGCTGGTGCCAATTATTTCCAGGGCCACGTATCTCGAGTCGCCCAAACATCGTGACCTTTGGTCCAATATCAAAGCCCGCCAACCGATAAAACATCGTCCTAATACGTGGCAATCGCCATGCAGGGAGTAACGCAGCAAAGACGCCAGCGATACCACGATGCGGCCGAATATCACTGGTTCCGACTTCAGACCGGATAGTGGATGCGAGAGATGCTGGAGTCACAGCGTGAAACCATGCAACTTCCGTTCCACACGACACGCCTACTTATAGCCGGGGAGAAACTCTTTTTCGGCTTCGAATAGCTCAAGTGTCATCGCCTTGATTTCCGCCGGGCTACAAACCGCCGCAGTCAGCGGATCCAACATTAAGGCATAAATCGCTTTCTCAACCGACCGCTCAACCGCGGCCTGGGCTCCAAGCTCGTACATCGCCATATTGGACTGACAAATCCCAGCCATCTGGCTTGGTAGCCGACCATAGCGGGTTGGATTAATGCCGTTGCGGTCGATCATACAAGCGACTTCGACAATGCCATCCGATGGCAGATTTGCGATCAGACCACCCGTGTTTGGAACATTTCCATGGATTCGGTACGGTGTATCCTTCTCGCGTGCCTCGATAATCCAGCTCGCATACT
>JBEDDQ010000139.1:0-5083 GCA_041176185.1 Armatimonadota bacterium
GCCATCGCGTACCTCACAAAGCAAAACGTGCCCTTGTCCTAATCGAGGACAAGGGCACGTGGTGGGCGCAAGCGCCAACATTTCATGCATCCGGTGCTTACCGGCACCCTCGCCCGTCTCACAGGACGGAAGATGCCTCACAGGACATCACCAAGGAACTACAACTGAGAATACGGTATCACCTGCATAGGTGGTTTACAACGCCTATTCGTACGTTTCGCGCTTCTCGCCGTTTTGTTCAGGCGCGGTTTCGACCTTACGTTTTACAACGACAGCCGGGTCTGCCGACATCGCCCCCATCTCCGTGCTGACCGGTTTCGCAGCTGCTGCATCGACTGCTGCCTGGGCGGTCCTATCAAGCGGTTTTGCAATCGCTTTTACCGGCAAAGCGATATAGAGCTCGCATTCGTGCGTCTCCGGGTCAACCAGTGCTGTGACGGTGCTTGGGATTGTTTTCGGAAGCGCATGGTAATCCACGAGCGTGTCACCATGTCGGGGTTCATCTAGTCCTGGTACCTGATACTGGAACTTTACAAAACGTTGGTTCCCACCCTCAGTACCGCGATTCTCCGCTGCCAGAAGGCGTGCGGGTACGGGAATCCCAACTTCCACGAGGCGATTTACCTTTGTCTCATATGCCTTGCCCTTACTAGGGAAGACAACAATTCCGGCGATTCCACCAAGTGCGACTGCGACACCGGCAATCACGAGCGCAGTTTGTTTTATCGCCAGACCCGCTGCAAACAAGGCTAGTCCTGTGACAATCACGGCACCGGATGAAATGGTGAGAATCTGTGTAGATGGCTTGTTGTAATCAACACGATCAGCTGCAGCAATCCGTCTGGGTGGCCGATCCTTGAGCTCTGGCTCTACTATCCACGCTTCTTCAGTACTTACCGACATCGCCTTACCCTCCAACAGTCGTCTTGTAGCAATGCTTCAACGCTATAGAATTACTAACTTACCAACGATTCTACGACAGACAATAGCTCTTCGGGGTCAAATGGCTTTGCAAGGTAGGCATCTGCACCTAGCGAGAGCCCCCGTTGAATGTCATCGAGCTGTGCGCGTGCCGTTAACATCACGACTGGGATACTCGCCAAAGCTTCATCGCTTCGGATGAACTCAAGCACTTCATAGCCATCAAGTCCAGGCATCATCACATCAAGAATCGCAAGATCCGGAGGATTGGACGCGAGGAGTTCAACAGCGGCATTACCATTGGAAACACCATGAATCACAAATCCTCTTCGGCCAAGGACAAATTCAAGCAGACGCAACAATGCAGGTTCATCATCTGCTACAAGAATCCGTGGACTTGACATCGTGCCTCCGATTCTACAGGTGATTGACTTCGCACGTAAGTTAATTCTGGCGAAGCGTTACGTTGGAAATGCCACACAAGCAAGCGGTGACTTTCTGAATCCAAGCGACATATTGTAATATACAGATGTGAGTACTATGAAAGAGACTTCTGTGAATGGGCCCAAAGCCATGCGGAACACGAGTCAGCGCAAAGCAGTGCTGGTTGCACTTGGCGACCTTCACGGTACCCATCCGACTGCATCCGAAATATACGGTGCAATCAAAGTCCGCAGCTTTCAAATAGGCCTGGCTACGGTTTATCGTACGTTGGATGCGATGGTTGAGCGAGGCGATGTCGCCGCTGTGCGCACTGGTAATGCTGTTCGATATGACCTGACACACCATCACCATCACCACTTGATCTGTCAGGTGTGTGGCAAAGTAACCGATGTGGATGCATCCGAGGTTCCTGCCGAGCTGATCACCTTCTTTGAGACCGAAACTGGGTTTGACCTCACGGATGCCAGCATTCAGTTGAATGGAACTTGTGCCACCTGTGCGGCAGCCAAGTAACTAAGTGCCCACTAGGGTTCTATAGTCCTGTTGCTCACTCATTTTTATGGCTTGTAAAAGTAGTGACATCCACCATCGGTGTTAGACCCGTGGGAGTAGGCGGTACCAAGTGCCTAGTGCTCGTAAGTGCGCAAGATGGTCACTTCCCTGTTTTCCCCGTGTTGCGATCGAAACGAAACGCCCCTTCCGAACTTTTCCTTTAACAAGAAGGCCACCGCTCCACGCTTCATCCACTGGTAATAAACTAGCAGCGATTGCATCCCGAATAAGATCTCCGACCTCTTCCGTTGATGAATATGTCTCGGGTTCAAGCTCACAGTGCGTGATGACCATCCCCTTTTCACCGCGCACGGCGAGCTTTGCGAAATCGATAAACGGTTTGTTCTGCTCACTGCTGGGAAACGGCCGGCTCCCCAACGTGTTTCGCGCATCCCCAAAGCTTGCATATACGGTATCGGCCAAGACCAAGTTGTCAATCATCCCGGCACACCTTGGGTCTTGTAGCAATAAACGTATAGCACCATAGCCGGCTGAAAAGGATGAAAGGGTGATACTCGAAAAGGTTGAGACCCCAGTCGCCTGCTGAAGTTCCGCGATGAGCTTTACAAACATCCAATGGGCATCCCGCCCAACAAAGCCTTGATAGGCACCGCTGAGGCCCTTCAGGTTTACCACAGCGGCAACAGCTCCCGGAAATCGCCTCGCAGCGGCACCAAAAACAATGTCATGTGCTCCATGAAAGTGCAGGACAAGGTCACAGGATTGCATTTTGTCAGATGGCTCAAATGCGATACGCAAATTGCTCAGCGGATGAAAAATCTCCATGCCGGTATCATCCCATGAAACCAAGTGGGTATCACGGATGCCTCAGGACAGGGATATCTATTACCGGGCTGTGCCCCTGTAGCGGGTAGGATATTTGCAAGACATCGATGCCAATATTTATGACAATCCATGACATCCCGGTGGATCAAATCACTCCGGAGCGTGTAAAGCAGATCGCGCAGGCAGGGCAGTCATCAGGGCATGTCCGTGGGTACCGCAGCTTTCACTCATTGCAAGAAGGAAGGATCGTCTGGCTGCTTGAGGCTAGGTCCCGCTCAGCTGTTCAGGCGTGGTGTGATGAAGTTGGCCTTCCCCTTTCCGGGATTACGGCGGTTGAGATGGAAGGTCATGTTGGCGTCCTGAGAACCGTTCCCGTCACGCTGCCAAATCAGCTGCGGGGTAAGGTGATGCGTATACAGGAGGATGGCACGATAGCTCTCGTGTACATCCGTGTAGCTGATACGGAAGCGCTGGTCTCTCTCGTGGATGCTGATGCCCCGGCAGCTCTTGGGCTCTCGGAGGGGTCGGATGTCCGCGTGATGTTCCGTGCATCCGACATTTCACTCGCAGTTTTAGAGAAGGATAAACCGATGAAGCTTAGTTTTCCCAACCAGATCCGTGGAAAGGTCACGCAGATCATTTCCGGCCCCACACTTGTGATTGTGCACATGGAAACTGCTGCTGGGCCAATTGTGAGTGCAATCATCCCGAGTGCTGCTGAAGCGATTGGTTTGAAAGTCGGTGATGAAGTGACCGCATTGTTCAAAGCCTTGGATGTCTCTCTTGCAACGGACTCAGATGCCTGATTTATCGTCGGCTGGGGGAAGCGTCGCGGAAATCATCGCTGAGCTGATGTACTTGCGACAGCATGGGCATCCCCTTTCCGGGGATGACGCATCCCTTCTTGAAACGCTGGACCGGTTGGAGCGTTGCGAGCGGGCTGTAAAGGTTGCCGTTGCGACTGGCGATTTATCATTGGGTGTTTCGAGCACTGGTGACAGCGAGAACCTGCCTGACCCGCTGGCGGATGTGATTCGCGATTGGATGGATGCACAGGCCAAGTGGGAGGCCGCAGTGACGATACTGGCAACACGTCAGAAGCAGTCATCAAAGCGGAGTGGCCCGCGGGGCAATATCACAGCTGCAACCACTATCCGTATTCCGACATCGGCAACTGCGACCAAAGCGCTGGTATCGATCATCAATACAAAGCTATGGACAGAGCAGACCGCCGATGAGCAGCTGATTACAAAGGTTCCTGTGGATGGACTTCGTGTCAACCTGAGTAATGCCATTGGCTTTGATGCCCAAACAGCAATCGCTCACCTTACGCGACACGGTGCATCTGTTGTCCAAACGTTCCTCACGCTGGCGAGTATTTGGCGTGAGCAGGCTGGAGATGCGAGTTACGACACGTATGTCGAGGTTTTCGCAAGCGATATTTTGCGCCATCAGGGCCGCCAACAAACCCCTCGAGGCGGATATCACCAGTCAGACACGTTATCCAAAGGCCGAGATGTTTTCATTTTGAGTCGTCTCCTTATGCCTGTGGATACGTCTGAAGCGGGCGGAGGTACAAAGCTTGCAAGGTTTATTAGTGTGGAACAGCTGGAAACAAAAGTCTCCATCGGAACATCCGAGAGCTATGTTCGCTTTCGCTTCCACCTTGGAGAGCCTTTTCAGCATTGGATGTCAATGCTGGACCGGGGCTCATGGGAAGTAGCTGGAAAACTGCTTCAATATCATCCCCAACGCCAGAAGTACCACATCCTCCTTGGCATCTGCCTCGCGAATCTCGCGTGGAAGTCTCGATATGAAGGTCATACAGCAGCGGTGGTTCCATTGCGTGAAATCCTGATGCTGTCGCATTTGAATCAACATGGGCATCGTCCCGGTGCATTTGTTAGCAGTCTCGAAGATGCCTTGCAGGATCTAAACCGTGATGGAATCCTCCCTGGCGTCCGTTTGAGTAAGCCTGATGGCTGGATGGACATGCCAACGGCCCAGCAAGCACGCGCTATCCTCGACCGTTCAATTATTTCTATCCCGCAGCTCATCAGTACGGCTTAACACTTAGTAAACGCCTGAAAGCCTGCTAATCGCATCGCCACCAGTGCCTTATTGTTGCGGTTTGCACATTATGGTTACATTTTAATCAAAAAAGTGCGAATACTAGTAATTTTACCTATAAAGACCAAGTAATTTTAGCGTTAGAGATATATCCCAACTGCCGCATACTTGAACCAGCCGGAAGCTATGGGTGAGAAATCATTCAACAAGAAAGTATTGGGAGACAAATTCGATGAAAAAATTAATCTGGGCGTTAATAGCTGCGGCAGCGCTCACAACTACTGGTTTCGCACAGGGAACAACATACGAT
>JBEDDQ010000140.1:0-3694 GCA_041176185.1 Armatimonadota bacterium
GGTCGGGACATGGACGATTCTGGATGCAAACGGTTATAGTAAAGCATCATGCAGCGACGGACTTTCCTTACAGCCGCCTCAACGTTGGCAATTGCCGCGCCGAAACTCAGCGCAAGCACCCCAACCTCTGTCCCGCAACCACCTCCAGAACCTTCCCGCGAATTTCGTGGTTTCTGGGTGGCAACCGTCGGCAATATTGACTTTCCATCCAGACAAGGTCTCGGAGCCAAACAGCTACAGGGCGAACTTCGCACTATCGTTCGCCGTGCAGTGGAAATGCACTGCAATGCGATTGTGTTTCAAGTGCGACCCGCGTGCGATGCCCTCTACGAAAGTAAGCTGGAGCCGTGGTCTGAGTATCTGACTGGTACTCAAGGCAAGAATCCAAAAATCGATCCCCTCGCATATCTCGTACAGGAATGTCGTAAGGCAGGTCTCGAGATTCATGCCTGGTTCAATCCCTTTCGTGCACGACCCGCGGTTTCCAAAGGGAAGACACATCCAAGCCACATCTCAAAAACCAATCCTGAGATGGTGCGCACCTACGGGACGATGCAATGGTTGGATCCCGGTGATCCTCGGGTTCGTCAACATTCTCTGGATGTTATTGCGGATGTCGTCGAGCGCTACGATATCGATGGTGTTCACATCGATGACTATTTCTACCCTTACCGGGAAACGAACAAGTCGACGGGGAAGGAAATTCCGTTCCCAGATGACGAAACTTACGCAGCTTATCGGCAGTGTGGGGGAACACTTCTTCGCGATGACTGGAGACGCTCCAATGTTGATGTCTTCGTCGAAGCGATGTACCGGCGTGTCCACAACATCAAAGCCACATGCCTTGTAGGAATCAGCCCGTTTGGTATTTGGAGGCCAGGCTTTCCCGCGCAAATCAGGGGCTTCGATGCCTACGACCAAATTTATGCGGATTCCCGGAAGTGGCTACTCGAAGGCTGGGTGGATTACTTTACGCCTCAGCTCTATTGGCCGATTGATCGGAAGCCACAGTCGTTTCCCGTTCTGCTCAGCTGGTGGCTGGGTCAAAATCCGCATGACCGCCATATTTGGCCCGGACTGTATACGGGAAAATACGACGCATCGGAAATTGAGTATCAAATCAAGACCACGCGTGGAATGGATGGTGCATCAGGGCATATCCACTTTTCGACAAAGAGTCTTCTGAAAGGGGATGTCCGAAGAGGTCGCAACCATGCCGCGCACCTACGATCGCGGGTCTACACCTCTCCAGCGATTGTTCCCGCCTCCCCCTGGAAGAGCCAAAATATGGCCTCGGTTGACATCGAGCGGGACTTCGTGATCTCTGATGGCAACCTTACGTGGCAAGCTCTAGCAGGCCCGACGCGAAGCATCTATTTGCAATTTGAAGTGAATGGTGAGTGGAGAGCAGCGATGATTGGACCGACATCCAGGCGCTGGCGTTTACCGGATGGAAGCACTGAAATCTGGATTCGCATTGTCTCCGAATGTGGTGTAGTATCCGAACCAGTAAAGATTGCTACTGCTAGTTGATGGTCAAGGTCAACTACATCGCGGACTTCTCCGATATCGCAGATTTTTTCGATGCCGCTTATCTGTTGCTCTCGGACAAACATGATGTAACCATCGTGGCACCTGAATCGGAGCACGCGTTTGTGCGAGAACTAATCGCGCTTTGCGGAGCTACAGCCAGCTGCCTTCAAGCGGATGTCTCCGCTCTTATGGAGATGCCAGCGAATTGGATCGTTACTTCTGATTACGACGCAATGATTCCTGTTCTCGAAACTCCTCCAGCAGTGCGAAGGAATATCATCGAGCGTCTCTTCGTGATCGGTGGACATGCAAATGACTACGCTAGTAAAGATCAGCCGATGCGCATCGACCCTCGCCTTAAAGAGCGTGAGCCACAGAGATTTGCGCCGGAAGGTGACATTAGAGGTGCTGAAAGTGATGCGTTAAAGGCACTCCTCCTATGCCGAGAAGCTGTGATTTGGCTCCCTCGGGATGTATGTCTGTGGCGCTATGCAGCCCCTCAGATTTTTGAACTTGCCCCTAATCCGGTGAATCAATGGCTAGTGACACGGCTAGCAACGGTACGCGAAAATGGGGAGCCTGTCTTGCTGTCGACATTCCCAGCGTTTTGTCTTTCTGTCACTCCAGACACAATGCCTTGGTTACGGCTTTTCCACACAGTCCTAGGGCGGATAGAGCTCTCGCCTCTCAGTGGACGTGTGACGCCCATAGTCTCGCAAGAGGGAGCAAACGCCTACATTGTTACGGCAATCGATGGCTTTGCCTGCGGAAAGTTCATCACAAATGTCCTCAGAGGACCAGCACAGTGATCATTCTTGGATTTGATCCCGGGACCGCTACCACAGGCTTTGGCGTTGTTGAATCCGTCAACGATGTCCTCAGGCCAATCGATGTTGGCGTCATCCTTACACCTTCGGATATGCCTATTGAGGAGCGACTCCTAAGCATCTACACCGACGTCAACACGCTGCTTGATAAGTACAACCCGGATACGGTTGCTACTGAGCGCCTCTTTTTTGATCGTAATGTCACAAATGCACTTAGCGTTGGTCGGGCTATTGGAGTCATTCTTCTTGCTGTTGCCCAGCGCGGTTTGCCGTGGATGGAGTACACACCGATGCAGGTAAAGACATCGGTGACCGGATACGGCGGGGCCGACAAGAACCAGATTCAGCAGATGGTGGTGCGGCTTCTTGGGCTGGCGGACTTTCCAAAGCCTGATGATGCAGCGGATGCCCTTGCAATAGCCATTTGTCATGCGCATAGCCTGAAGCTAAAGAGCATTGGCATGAACCAATCCCGCGGACATAGAAAGCAAAAGCGCCTACAGCCGTGAATAACTAGCGGTCAACATCCCAAAGTATGTTGGGGCCTCATATGTATGAAAGCTGACCGACATCGGGACTACCGTTAGTGCTCCGTAGAGCATAAGCGTTTGCCAGTAAGCATCGACTTTTGCGTCTTCTAGAAAAGCTTCATCCCATTCAAGTAATTTATCAAGCCTGTTATCCCGGACAACCTGTGTGAAGAGGGCATCGTGGACTTTGCTGGCCTCGTGATAGCCGTAAGGGCCATCCGGGTCATGCGCATGTCCAAGATCGCAGCTGGCGATCAGTGCGATACGCTTATCCGATGCCTCAGCGGCTTCAGCAATTAGCTTCCCCACAGCCACAAGGTCACGCCTCGGGAGCGACCGGTCCTCAGCGAGAATCACCACCTCGGGAGGTTTATTGTAGGTTGCCGCGGTGAACAAGAGGGGGATAAGCGCTCCCCAATCCAGTGGGAAGTGGACATCTACACTGTCCACCGTGAGACCGAGTAACGGTAAAGTTGGGTGGTTCAACAAACGTGTGGCCAAGCTCTGATCGATCGAAAAGGTTGCACCAACGCTTTCACCACGAGGTCCATCGAGAACCCCGCTGGCGCTCATACAACAAGACACAGAAATGTGTCCCTCGTAAATCAGCCCATGGGGAGTGATTACGATAACTGTTTCGATGTTTTCTTCCGCAAATGTAGTTCCGATAGACAGCATTCCCGACCGCGTATGTGCCATCAGGGCTGGGTCGTCGGCAAGTTCTGGGATGATTTCGCCTCCGTGAGGCATGATTGCGGCAAAGACCAATGGCATAACTGTCGATGTCCCCTATGAGCGCTTTGT
>JBEDDQ010000141.1:0-5637 GCA_041176185.1 Armatimonadota bacterium
CGACGTTTGAGGCTGACCTTACATCGCGTACCCTTGCTCTTGTCTGGGGAGTTCTCGGCATCATCGGCGCCGTCGTCCTCCTCGTCCTCGCCGCAAGCTACATCTTCGCCGGACGGCTCTCAAATGCGCTCCTCACCGCGAAACGCCACGAGGATGCCGCATTAAAGGCATCCACTCTCGCACAAGAAGCCCAGGTCGCCGCCGAAACAGCCCGCGTCGAAGCGGTGACTGCGCGGGATGATGCAGAAGCAGCTAACCGCACCAAGAGCGCGTTCCTCGCCAATATGAGCCATGAGCTTCGCACCCCGATGAACGCCATCATCGGGTACAGCGAAATGCTCGCCGAAGATGCTGAAGATGCCGGTGTCGCCGAGTTCATCCCAGACCTCAACAAAATCCAAAGCGCCGGTAAGCACCTCCTCTCGCTCATCAATGACATCCTCGATTTGTCCAAAATCGAGTCGGGAAAGATGACCGTCTATCTCGAGGCATTCGATGTAAAGTCCCTTGTCGAAGATGTCGCAGCAACCGTAAAGCCCCTCCTTGTAAACAATAGCAACCAGCTGGTCATAGACATCCAGCCAGGGCTTGGAGCGATGACAAGTGACCTCACAAAAGTCCGACAGACGCTCTTTAATCTCCTCAGCAATGCATCCAAGTTCACGGAAAATGGCACTATCACGCTCAGTGCACACCTCGTCCAAAATGGTGTCAACGCAAGTGTTAGCTTCGCGGTAACCGATACGGGAATCGGGATGACGCCTGAGCAGTGCGGAAAGCTATTTCAGGCGTTTAGCCAGGCGGATGCATCCACAACGCGGAAATATGGTGGCACTGGCCTTGGTCTCGCCATCAGCCGGCGCTTCTGCCAAATCCTCGGGGGCGATATCACCGTTACAAGCACCCCTGGGATAGGTTCAACCTTTACCGTACTCCTGCCACTTCATTCCGTGGATGCGACAACAGATTCATCGTCGGATACCACAAATGAGACACCCGCCTCTGTCGCCGTCGGGACGTCATCCGCTGTAAGTACTGGAGCAGCGCGCGGTGTAATTGTTGTGATTGATGACGATGCCAATGTCCGTCACCTTATGGAGCGCTCCCTGACACGGGAGGGCTTTACGGTGCACACAGCCGCGGATGGCGCAAGCGGTATAGAGCTTGTTCGCATCCACAAACCGATGGCAGTGACAACCGACATCATGATGCCAGGCCTTGATGGCTGGAGTGTTCTCTCCGCGATCAAGGGCGACCCGGAAACCGCGGACATCCCGGTAATAATGGTGACCATGGGCGATACCCAGGAGCTTGGATTTGCTCTTGGCGCATTCGATTTTCTCAGTAAGCCACTCGACCGCAATCAGCTAGTAAAGGCGCTTGAACGCATCAACTTACCTACATCCGGTGAGACCGAAATCTTGGTCGTTGAGGATGATCGCGATACCCGTGAGCTGCTTCAGCGGACGCTTGAGCGTGAGGGTTGGGCGGTGAAAACGGCCATCGATGGCATCGATGCCACCGAGTACCTCGGGCGTGCAACGCGCATCCCGGACTTGATTCTGCTCGATCTTATGATGCCTCGCCTGGATGGCTTTGGCGTCCTCGATGCCATCCGCAACAACCCACTTTGGGCAAAAATTCCGGTGGTGGTGTTGACGGCCAAGGACTTAACCATCGATGAGCGGTTGCTGCTAAGTCAATCGAGTGCAGCTATATTGGAAAAGGGTGCCGTTCCACCCAGTGAGGTTTTGGATCACCTGCGTTCGCAGCTTTCCTTTATCTCCTCGAAGCGAACCGACATCTGATGTGTACACCTGTGAATGCTGGGATAGGATAGCGGCACTATGGCTACTGTATTGATTGTTGAAGACAACGAAATGAACCGCGACATGCTCTCCCGGCGGTTGGAGCGGCGGGGCTTCACAATCCGCATCGCGGTGGATGGCGCGGAAGGCGTCTCGATGGCAACGGCTGAGCTTCCAGACCTTGTCCTGATGGACATGAGTCTCCCCGTGATGGATGGTTGGGAAGCCACACGGACACTAAAGGCAAATGCAGCGACTGCGGGTATACCTGTGATTGGCTTGACAGCGCATGCGATGGCGGGAGACCGCGAAAAGTGTCTGGCCGCGGGGTGTGATGACTACGACACAAAGCCGATCGAACTCCCACGGCTTCTTGAGAAAATGCAAGGTCAGCTTGGAGACAAGTTCCCAGCATGAGTCAAAATCAGCCCTCGGTAAGCAGTCACGCAATCTTCGAAGCGGAAGCCCTCTCACATATCCGCCATGAGCTCCGGACGCCGCTCAACCAAATCATCGGTTATTCGGAAATGCTCGAAGAGGATGCGGTTGATGCTGGCCAGGATGCCTTAGTACCAGACCTCCAGAAAATTCAAAAGGCCGCGCGTAACCTGGATGGCTTGATTCAAACCCACCTCGGGACGCATGTCCTAGGCGCATTGGATGCTGCAGCTGTTGAAGTTTCCGTTGAAAATGGGGCATCCGGTGAGGCAAGGCAGCCGGTTGGTTTTGCGATTGCCGATACGGATGACGCAGCAGATATTCACCTGTCCCAGCTCAGCGGACACGTGCTTGCCGTGGATGACAACGAAAGCAACCGTGACATGCTGTCGCGACGACTGCTTCGTCATGGCTTGACCGTGGATGTGGCTATCAATGGTATTGATGCCCTTGCGCAGCTCGAGGCCAAAGCATTTGACTTAGTGCTACTTGACATCATGATGCCTGAGCTGGATGGTTTTGAAGTCCTCAAACGTATGAAGGCCAATGACAATCTTCGGCATATCCCGGTTGTGATGATCTCAGCCCTCGATGAGCTTGAGAGTGTTGTCCGCTGTATTGAAGCGGGAGCTGAGGATTACTTGTCAAAGCCCTTTAACCCGACGCTCCTCCGTGCGCGGATTGGTGCCTGTCTTGAGAAAAAAGCGCTACGTGATCAGGAACAAGAGTATCTGGCAACGATTGAGACAACGCAAAAGCGTCTGAAGCGTGAGCTGGATGATGCGACAACGTATGTCCGCTCTATCCTTCCAGAGCCCGAGACCAAGCCGTATCCGATTGATTGGGTCTATACGCCATCCACGGAGCTCGGCGGGGATGCGTTTGGCTATCACTGGATTGATGATGACCATTTTGCGATGTATCTCCTCGATGTCTGCGGGCACGGAGTTGGTGCGAGTTTGTTGTCGGTTGCCGCCATCAACGTGATGCGAAACGGGTCGATTGCCCAGACCGACTTCCGTGACCCCGCTCAGGTTCTGACCCGTCTGAACAATATGTTCCTGATGGAACGGCAGAATAATATGTACTTCACGCTGTGGTACGGCGTGTTTCAGAAGAGTACGCGTAAGCTGACATTTAGCGGCGGAGGACATCCACCATCGCTGCTGTTCACTCCGGATGCCACCGCTCCCGGCGGCGTTGCCTTGCAGGAGCTACACCGCGGCGGGTTGCCGATTGGCGCGCTCGAGGATGTTCCTTACGGCGCGACGACGGTGGATGTTCCTGCGGATGCACGGCTGATTATTTTGTGTGATGGCACGTATGAGATTGAGGTACCGGAGGGCGGGATGCTGGGGCTGGATGGTTTCACAAATTACATCCGCCCGCGCGTTGCGAGTCCGACGCTGCTCAGTGAGATTACGGAGTGGATTCATGGCTTTTACGGGGATGGTCCACTTGAGGATGACTTCTCGCTGGTGAGGGTGCATTTATGTTAGAGCTTGCTGCACGTACGTGGCGGATGCGTCCGGAGAACAGTGAGATAAGCCGTGTGAATAATGAGGTAGAGGAGTGGCTTGCGTGCGCGGATGTGCCATTTACAGGCATTTACCTTGCCAATCTGACGGTTGAAGAGCTGGTCACCAACTGCATTAAGTATGGCTATGCGGGGATGGATACGACCGACAAGGGTATTGATGTCGTGATTTCGATAAGCGGCGGGGAGCTGCGCGTTGTCTTGTCAGATGATGCTGCGCCCTTTGACCCGCTGGCCCAGGCTGCACCCGACCTCACGATTCCGCTTGAGGACCGGCCCATCGGCGGACTAGGCATCCATATGCTTCGTCAGATGTCCACCGGGTTTGGCTATGCCTTTGAGAATGGTCGGAATGTCGTGACCATTACAAAGCTGCTGGCTTAGGCGAGGCGCTGGCGTATCTTTGCGCTGATGGTGTCGACGATGACGACCGTCAGGATGGTTGCTATGACGATCAGTCCAAGGCGTGGGTAGTTTGCAGCTTGGTATTGCAATCCCAGGATAAAGCCGATGCCGCCTGCGCCGACGATGCCAATCACGGATGCCGAGCGGACATTCAGGTCGAAGCGGTAGAGAACAAACGAGACAAAGTCGGGGAGTACTTCCGGCAGGATGCAGTGTCTAAAGATGGCAATCGGTGAAGCGCCTGTGGTGGTGAGGGCTTCGATGGCACCTTTGTCTACATTTTCGATGCGCTCAGCGTAGAGCTTTCCAAGCATCCCGATAGAGTGAATGGCCACCGCCATCACGCCTGCAAAGGCGCCAAGTCCCAGCCCCTTAATGAACGCATAGGCGAGGAGGATTTCCGGGAAGGTGCGGATGGCGTTTAGCAGGACTTTCCCTATACCGGATGGTGCTGGAGACCGGACAAGGTTGCGTGCAGCAAGGACGCCGAACGGGATAGCGAGGATGCCGGCGAGGAAGGTCCCGAGGGCTGCGATTTGCAAGCTTTCGATCAGGCGCTGCTGCACAATGGGCCAGTATTCCCAATCCGGGTGTGCAAACATATCAGAAAGCATGGTCGCGGCTTTTGGAAAGCCCGATGTGATGCGTGCGGGTGTGACATCCATCCCGGCCATCGACCACAAAAGCACCGGAACAACGACCAGTAATGTCAGCGTTGAGCGAACTTTCTGTGTCATACCAACCGCCTCCGGATGGTGCTGGACACGGTGTCAATTAACATCACGACGGCAAAGGTTACCGCGGTGATGATGCCGACATTTGTGTAGTTGAGGAAGGCGATTTGTGTCTTTAGGAGCACACCGACACCGCCTGCCCCGACGAGTCCGAGGACGGTTGCGGCGCGGACATTGATCTCGAAGGCGTAGAGGGTATACGCGATGAACTCCGGCGCGATTTGCGGGAAGACGCCGTGGCGGGCCTGGAGAATGCGAGTGGCCCCTGTGGTTGCGATGGCATCCATTGGGCCACGGTCAATTGTCTCAACGGTGTCTGCCAGAAGCTTTGCGACGACGCCAAAGGAGAACACCAACAGTGCGAGGAAGCCGGGGAAGGCTCCGATGCCAAAGGCGCTTGCAAGGAGTGCGGCGAGGACGAGGTCCGGGATGGTCCGGATGAGGTTGAGCAGGTTGCGCGTGATTTGGTAGATCCATTTGTTTGGCGCGACCGTGCTGCTGGCCATGAAGGCTACCGGGAGCGCGAGTGCGGCTCCGAGCATGCTGGCTGCGAGGGCGATGCGGATGGTTTCTACCATCGGGGGAATGAGCTGACCCGTAACAAAGTCCATCGGCCACGGGGGAAGCATGCCTTTGAAGAAGCGCAGGACGTTTGGCATCCCAGCTGCGAGGACCCAGAGGTTGAACTTCGTGCCTTGGATACTCCAAACAAGGA
>JBEDDQ010000142.1:0-5658 GCA_041176185.1 Armatimonadota bacterium
GTACTGATGCGCTTGCGTGGTGGATGCCTCGTGTGTTTGCCGAAGTCGCCGGTAAGAGCTTGTGCCAAGACTGTCGCCTGGCACCGCTTTCGGCTCCCGTACCATCCACTCGACATTCCACCCCGCCGCGCGCCGCAAGGTTGGTCTGGTAAATGACTGAATTCGTGACAATCAAGTTTGTGTGAACGGAGCTAGACTGGTCTTGAATTCGGCTCAATCCCTAATCACACAATTCCGCGTAGGGAATGGCCGCTGCGCCCTCCCGTTTCCAAGTAACGTCTTATTTGTTGCTGCGGGCAGGCATGGAAGCCTGCCCCTACAGGGGTTTCGTTCTGAATAAGCGACTGATCCGTTGCGGCTGGCAATTTTAGAAACATGCCCACGTTTGGGTAATCATTTTCCAAAAGTCATTCGCAGGGGAGGGCCGCTGCGCCCTCCCGTCGTAACGATGGTCTCACTTCGCTGCCATGCAAATCGGGTAATTGTTCGAGAAGATGTTTTGCACGTAGCAGACCCCGTATCCGCTCACACCACAAATTCACTGCAGAATCCGACATACACATCGTCCAATACTGCAAACGTTGCGTGGTAGGTTGTTGCCATGCTGACAACCAAGATTCAACGACGATCTTTTTGTGCCATCCTGGGGCTTTGCGCACTCGGGGAGCAGCCAACCCACGCTGTCGAAACGACACCGTTCATCGACAAGCAAAAAGCGCTCGATTCACAGTCATGGTGGGACAATCGCGACTGGGATTGGTACAAATCCAATATCCCATTCTTCGACTGCCCCGACAAAGACCTAGTAACCACCTGGTACTACCGCTGGGAGCTAATCACCAAGCATCTCACATACGGGTCTCCCAATAGCGGGTACACCTTCACCGAGTTCATCGACCGACCCTTCTGGAGCGGAACGTACGGCGCCATCAGCTGTCCAGTTGGTCATCAACTCTACGAACTTCGCTGGCTCCGCAACCCGCAATACGCCAGTGACTACAGCCGCTACTGGTTCCGAACTCCAGGCGCACAGCCGCGAAATTACGGCTGCTGGCTTGCGGATGGCATCGCAGCCGTCGATGCCATCCACCCCGCAGAGAACCTGCTCCCAGATCTCCTCCCTGACCTCAAGAAGAACTACGAAGGATGGGAGAAGCGACAGTTTGTCCCCGAAGTTGGGCTATTCTGGCAAAATGGCCACGATGATGGCATGGAATTCAACATTAATAGCCGCCAAACCAAGGACATCCTCCGCGGTGCAAATGGCTATCGCCCAGGGTTCAACGCCTACATGTACGCCGATGCCCTTGCCATCGTTCAAGCAGCTGAGCGAAACGGCGATACCGCAACCGCGCAGACCTATAAGGCCAAAGCCGCATCCCTGAAGGCTAATGTCCAAAAGCTCCTCTGGGATCCAAAGCGTGAGTTCTTCTTCCCGATGTCGATGCGCGACGAAACCGATGCCGATGGCAACATCGTCAAAAAGCACACCTTGACCTACCAGTCCGGGAAATACGCGGGTAGCCCCCACGGCCGTGAAGAACATGGCTACATTCCATGGCAATTCGGGATGGTCGATGCTGGCTTTGAGTCCGCGTGGAAGTTCCTGATGGACCCAAACTACTTCTTCGCGCCCTACGGGCCGATGACGGTTGAGCGCAACGACCCACAATTTGTCCTCAAGACAAGCTGCTGCTGGTGGAGTGGACAATCCTGGCCGTACGCTACCGCCCAGACACTCAAAGCCATGGCAAATCTTCTGCATAACTACAAACAGAGTGTTGTCAGCGCCGCCGACTACGTAAAGCTTCTCCACATCTTTGCAATCTCACATCGCAAGGATGGCATCCCATACCTCGCCGAGGCTCTGAATCCAGATAACGGCTCATTCCTCGGCCATGATGCCTACAATCACAGCGAACACTACTTCCATAGCAGCTTCAATGACCTCATCATCACCGGCTTGGTCGGCCTAAACCCACGCACCGATAACACGGTTGAAATCGCACCGCTCGCCCCAGCCGAGTGGGACTATTTCGCATTGGAAGATGTCGCATACCGTGGCAATAATCTGACCATCGTCTGGGACCGGGATGGCACCCACTACGGCAAAGGCAAGGGCCTGCAGGTCTGGGCTAATGGCAAGCGTATCGGAATGCGAGCGACCATCGGAAAGCTAACCGCCAAACTCCCAGGGGCGGCAGTCAAAAAAGCCAACCTTGCAGCCGTGCGGCTCAACTACGCGGTCAACAACGATGGCGACTACTACCCACGGCTTACGGCATCCTTCACTGACCCGAAGACCGCCCTCGAAGCCGTAAACGATGGCAACTACCGCTACACCGTGCATCCACCAAACCGCTGGACGACACAAGGTTCGCCGAATAAATCCGACTGGCTGGAAGTGGACTTTGGCACCAAACGCGTTATAGACACGGTTAAACTTGCCTTCTTGGATGATGGCAAGGGCATTGTCGCGCCGCAGAAAGTGACGCTGGAAATTCTCGATGGCGACAACTGGAAGCCACTCGCAACCGCCAAACCTGTTGGGCACAGGTTTACATCCCTGACCTTTGCACCACGCGCTGTCACACGGATCCGTGTGGTCTTCGTCCATACGCCCGGCGGTTTCACCGGACTAACCGAGCTTGAGGCCTGGGGAACCGGAAAGCTTCCCTATATGGCTCCTGCCCCGCGCACCGGTAACATCGCCCTCAACCAGACTGGACAGGGCTTTCCAAAGGCAAGTGCATCGTTTCATGATGTCTACGGTGGCACTCCGGAGAAGGCCATCGATGGCCGTGTCAACTACAAACCCACCCCTGTCAACCGCTGGACCAGCTACGGCTCGCCCAACAAGACCGACTGGTTCGAGGTCGACTTTGGCTCGCCAAAGGAAGTCCGTCGCGCGGAACTTTCGATCTACGATGACAAAGGCGGTGTCCAACCACCCGAGAGCTATACGCTTGAGTACCTCGATGGACAAGTCTGGAAGGAAGTCGCCGATTTGGTGACATCTCCAAAGGTTCCCGCTGGAAGCGCCCTCAACACGGCCACCTTCCGCCCCGTTACCTGCCAAAAGCTCCGGATTGTTTTCACACACCAGGGCCAATCCCGAAGTGGCCTTACCGAGCTCGAACTACGTAACGATTAAGGAGAAACAAATGCCCTTACTTTCCCTCATCCCCGCCGTCGCACTCGCCCTTCTCGGGATGCAAACTGCCACAGACACAAAGCCCACGGCTCGCATCCAGATTGACCTCAGCGCTCCATCCAAACCGGTCTCGCAAAACCTCTACGGCATCTTTCTAGAGGAAATCAACCATGCCTTTGATGGTGGACTCTACGGCGAGCTGGTGCAAAACCGAAGCTTTGAAGAAGGCGTGCCGCCGCCTGGGATGACGATGATCCCAAAGTCTGATGGAACATTTAGAATGGAGCTGACAAGCTTACCTGCCGGTGTTCCGAAGGACAAATGGGAAATGCCCTGGCCGTGGAATGGCAACTCGGTCTGGGATCCCAAGCGGGAGTTGATCGGCTGGTCACTCCAACAAACACGCAGTAGCGCCGGAACGATGCAGCTCACCGAAGCGAACCCGATGAATGCGGCATCCAGTCGCTCACTCAAGCTCACTATCGACTCCCCTGGAGTCGGCTTGGTCAACAGCGGTTACTGGGGAATCGCGGCCAAGTCTGGAGATGCCTACGCTCTCCGCTACTTTGTCCGTCCCGGAACCTTCCGCGGCACAATCCGCACCGAACTCATCTCCGAGAGCGGAAAAGTGCTTTCCTCCGTGGCGAACACGGCAGTAGCGCCGGGTAACACATGGCGTGAGATAAAGGGGAGCATCAAGGCCACCGCCACCGATCCTAAAGCACAGCTCCGGCTCACCTTTGTTGGCATCGGCACTCTCCAGCTCGACTGGGTCTCGCTCTTTCCCCCTACCTGGAATGGCCAGCCAAATGGCCTCCGACCAGACCTCGCGCAGTACCTTGCCGGTCTCAAGCCAAGCTTTATCCGCTTCCCGGGCGGCTGCTACGTCGAAGGCCTCTCCTTCGAAATGGCGCCCGACTGGCGCAAGACGCTTGGTCAGCCTACGGAGCGCCCCGGGATGTGGGGTTACTGGCAGTACCGCTCCACGGATGGCTTTGGCTTCCACGAATATCTCCAGTTCTGCGAGACGCTCAAAGCGGATGCACTTTACGTCGCATTTGCGGGGATGACGGTACACCCTGAAAACAACTGGCCACTGGACAAAATTGACCCGATAGTGCAGCAGACACTGGATGCCATCGAATACGCCATCGGGCCAACGACAAGCAAATGGGGCGCGCTGCGAGCGAAACGCGGACATCCAAAACCGTTTCCTCTGAAGTATGTCGAGATCGGTAATGAGCATCCGCCTGCACTCTATGGCGACTATTATGCCGTGTTTCGAAAGGCTATCAAGGCCAAGTACCCACAGATGCAAGTGGTGATGTCGATGTTCTGGAGCGGCCTGAACCAGCCTGCCATCGACCGCGTTGGGGATGCCAATATCGACATCGTGGATGAGCATGCCTACCGCGGTTCCGGATGGGCACGCAGTAGCTTTGACTACTTCGACCGCTATCCGCGCAAGGGCTGGGGGATCTACATGGGTGAGTACGCCCATAACCAGCGTGCAGATTTCAGTGCCGCACTCGATGACTCTCTCTTCCTGATGATGATGGAGCGTAACGGTGATCTGGTCAAAATGGCAAGCTATGCGCCTCTCCTCGCCAATGTAAACAAGCGTGACTGGGGAGTCAATCTGATTGAATTTGACAGCTCACGCAGCTTCGCCCATGCCTCGTACTATGTTCAGAAACTCTTCCGTGAGAACCACCCGGATAGAAGTCTCAAGACAACGGTTACGACGACCCCGACCCCTGATCTAAAGGCCCCCTTGATGGCAGGTAAGATTGGACTAGGAGCCTGGAATACATCCACCGAGTTCAAAGAGCTTCGTGTCTATGACGCGGAGGGGAAGCTGATTCATGGCGATGATTTTGCCGATCTCTCGGCATTTGATGCGCCTCAAAGCGGAGCTTGGTCAGTCAAAAATGGAGTCCTTCAGCAGACGGATACACGCGTCGATCCTGCGATGCTCTTGCTCAAGCGTCCTCTAACAACCGGGAAGATCACCGTAAAGGCCCGGCGTGTGGATGGCCGTGAGGGCTTTCTCCTCTTTTTCAATGCAGAGAACCGTGACCGTTTTCTCTTTGGTAACTTTGGTGCAAATGGGAATGAGTTCACGGCCATCCAGGAGCGCGGAGTCCCGGATGACTGTGCATTCCGCGGTGGGCGCAGCACCCCTGGCCCCATCGAAAAGGGGCGTTGGTATGAGCTGACGTTGGTCATCACGGAGAACCGGGCAGAGCTGTTTTTGGATGGAAAACGTGTCTCCGATGCCCGCGTTGAAAAGATGCCTAGCTTCTTTGCAACCGCTGGTCTTCGTCAGAACGATGATACGGTTATCGTAAAGGCTACCAACTATAGCGCTCAACCGCGAGAGGCTGAACTTGTCATCGATGGCACAGCGATAAAGGGTGTGAGTGGCCGCCACTTTATCTATCAGGCCAGCGCGCTCAGCGATGACAACACGTTGGAAAACCCAACCAAGCTTGTGCCACGGG
>JBEDDQ010000143.1:0-6862 GCA_041176185.1 Armatimonadota bacterium
CGAGAGCCACTTGTTATTACTCCAGAGTGGGCACGGAGGCCGGTCCATATCCTGGATTTAGCAGTTGAAAGTGCCAAAACAGGTCGGAGTTTAGCTGCAAAATATGCTTAGTCGTGTAACTGCCAGAGACAGCGGCACCATACCTGTGGATTCGGCAGCGTAACAGACGTCACACAGACATTTCTTTACACTTCCTTAACATAAGGCCTCCTTCATCAAACTAGACTGCAGTCTGGTTTGTTTGGAGGTCTTGTCGTTATGAGGTTATTTACGTTTCACGCCAATACTGCAACGAGCGCAATGGGTTCACTCGAACCAACGTTAAATGTTGCAATTAATGGAGCTGGTGCTACGTTTCCTGCCCCTTTATACAATGCGTGGGCACAGGATTACGGTCAGAAGCGACAGGTTTCGATCAACTATCAAGCAATTGGATCTGGCGGTGGAATCAAAGCTATCTCAGCACGTTCAGTTGACTTTGGTGCGACAGACTCCCCAATGACGGATGCAGAACTGGCTCAGGCTCCTGGTGTTCTGCACATCCCCACCTGCGTCGGATGTGTGGTCGCAGCTTACAATATCCCAGGAGTGCAAGCCTCCATCAAGTTGACCGGTGCCGTCTTGGCTGATATGTTCACAGGCAAGGTCGGGACTTGGAATCACCCATCGATTGTAGCTCTTAATCCTGGCATCAAGCTGCCGGCTGTCAGAGTCGTGCCTGTTTCACGCGCAGATTCCAGCGGAACGACTGCGATCTTTACCTCATACCTCGCGCGGGTGTCGGCATCATTCAAGACCGAGATTGGTGAAGGAAAGAGTGTCAATGTTAAAGTTGGCGTCAAGGGCAAGGGAAACGATGGTGTAGCCGCTCTTGTTCGGCAAACCCCTGGTGCTGTTGGTTATGTTGAGCTTGCTTATGCTGAAAAGAATAACATGCCGTTCGCTACCATTCAGAACGCAAAGGGCAACTGGGTTGTCGCATCCATTAAGTCAGCAACAGAGAGCGCTACAGCCAAGGATCTTCCAGGCGACTTCCGTGCGATGATTACAAACACACAGGACAAAGAAGGCTACCCAATCGCTGGTTTCACATGGTTGCTGATTTATCCAAATGCCAAGCGTGAAGTCAAGGACTTTATTCGCTGGTGCCTTACAGACGGTCAAAAGTCCGCGGCTAAGTATGATTACGCTCCACTGCCAGAGTCCGTACGGCGACGCGCATTTGCGGCTATCGGAAAGTAGTCGTTGGCTACTAACGGAAGAATGAACCTGCCCGGTGGAACTATTCACGGGGCAGGTGACCGTTATAACTGGCGGGATTCCGCATACGTAAGTGCGATTACGATTGCGTCGATGGTGCTGATGGCTCTCGTCCTTGCAATTGGGTCAGCACTGTTATGGCAATCCTTACCGGCAATCCGTACTCTGGGTCTAGGATTTATTACGAGTCACGAATGGGATGATGCAGCGGGGAAATACGGTAGTGCTGCATTCCTGTCAGGAACCCTCTACTCGAGTCTTCTGGCAATTCTTGTAAGTGTTCCAATATCCATTTGTAGCGCGATCTTTCTTGCTGAAATTGCGCCAAAGTGGATCCGTCTCCCAGTTACGTTTATAATCGAGCTGCTCGCTGCCATACCATCTGTTGTCTACGGCCTTTGGGGCATCTTCGTGCTTATTCCGCTGTTGCGGGACAAAGTGATGACTCCGGCTCTGGCATCTCCCTCGATTACGAAAATACCAATCGTGAAGTCGCTGTTTACAGGTGCAGGGTATGGACCGAGTATGCTGGCCGCTGGCCTGTTACTCGCCATCATGATTACTCCGTTCATCACGGCGATTTGTCGGGACATTCTGAACGCGATTCCGTCAATGCAGCGTGATGCGGCAGCAGGTATGGGATGCACACAATCAGAGACGATCCTGAAAGTCGTCCTCCCGAGTGCCGCACCAGGCCTAATCGGTGCTGTCATGCTAGGCTTTGGTAGAGCGTTCGGCGAGACGATGGCAGTCACGATGGTGATTGGCAATATGACACCCAATACTCCCGATGGAAAATCATTAGGTCTGTTCGACCCTGGATACACCATTGCTTCGGCGATGGCAAATAAGTTCACCGAAGCAACTCCTGGAATCGCTACCGCAGCCTTGATAGAGCTCGGCTTGGTGCTCTTTGTGACGTCAATGCTGATTAATTTCGCTGCACGCTCACTCGTCAAAGTCGCGATGCGCAGGTTGGGATAATGTCATCACTCGCACGCACACCCATCCTTAGGCAACGACGCCTTGCGAACGGCTTGTTCCAAAGCATCTGTGCCGTCTCTGCTGTAGTTGCCATGACAATCCTTGGCTACATATTGTGGTTTCTTTTGCGGCAGGGTCTTGAATACTTCAAGCCAACACTCTTCATACGCCTGCCGGACAACGTCAATCCTGCGCTCGGCGGGATTAAGCATAGTATTATCGGAAGCGCAGGAATTCTATTTATTGCGCTGGGTATATCCCTTCCTGTCGGTATTTTGAGTGGAATCTACCAAGCGGAAGCTCGCGGCAAGCTAAGTCAGTCAGTTCGATTTTTGACCGATGTGCTAAACGGAATTCCAAGTATAGTCATCGGCTTATTTGTTTACGCAATTTGGATTCTGCCATACGCACTAAAGCACCCTGGTCAGGGGTACTCAGGACTTGCCGGAGGTGCCGCACTAGGAATCATGATGATTCCGCTCGTGATGCGAACCACGGATGAAATGCTCCAACTTGTCCCGCAGTCACTTTGGGATGCCTCCCTTGCGCTTGGTACTCCAAGATGGAGAACGATGCTACTCATCATCCTTCCGGCAGCACGAAATGGCATCGTTACGGGGGTAATGCTGGCACTGGCACGCGTTGCTGGAGAGACGGCTCCACTCCTGTTTACAGTGTTGGGAAATGAGTTCGAAGGTCCATTTACAGGACCAATTGATGCGCTCCCACTTCGTCTCTATAAATATGCAACATCTGCGGATCCAGTGCAGAACTCAATTGCATGGTCAACAGCGTTGACGTTGATACTGATGATTCTTACATTAAGTGTTATTGCTAGACTCATCACCCGCTCTGGAAAGAAGTAGTACTCCAATGCATTCTGCCACTTGCATTTCCGTAAATAATGTCTCCTTTTGGTACGGCTCTAACCAAGCACTCTTTGATATCAATATGGACATCCCCAAGAATGCGGTAACCGCGTTCATAGGACCATCCGGGTGCGGTAAGTCGACGTTTCTTCGGTGCCTGAACCGGATGAATGATCGAATTGATGGTACCAAAGTGACGGGGTCGATTGAGTTCGAGTCACAGAATATTCGTGACAAGTCAGTGTCCGTTGAAGCCCTCCGCAGGACGATTGGCATGGTCTTTCAAAAGCCCGTTCCTTTCCCGATGTCAATCTATGACAACATCGCTTTCGGTCCTCGAACGCATGGAATCGCGCGCGGTCGAGCACTGGATACTCTCGTTGAGAAGTGTTTGGTTGATGCAGCCCTTTGGGATGAAGTCAAAGACAAGCTAAAGTCATCTGCGATGGCACTGTCTGGCGGACAACAGCAACGTCTATGCATCGCACGAACTCTTTCCGTTTCTCCTGAAGTCATTCTCATGGATGAGCCATGTAGCGCGCTCGATCCGAATAGTACTCACCGAATAGAAGAGCTCATCACGCGCCTGAAGGACGAGTACACGGTTGTCATCGTCACACACAACCTGCAGCAGGCTAAGCGTATCTCAGATAACACAGGTTTCTTCCTCCGGGGAGAGCTGGTTGAATATGCAGATTCAACATCAGTCTTTGGTACTCCAGCGCGTAAAGAAACGGATGACTACATAAACGGACGGTTTGGTTAGGCGTAAAATCTAAGACGTCTGTATCGTCTGGGCCTTTGTTGCATTCCATGAACGGACGACATCTGCGGTTGCCTTACTCTTATTCAGTGTATAAAAGTGAAGTCCTGCAATACCGCCCGCAACCAAACCTTGTACCTGAGCAAGTGCGTGCTCCTGCCCGATTCTAACAACATCGTCTGGATTTGATTCCACCGCTTCTAGCCGCACAAGCAAAGGATGTGCAATCTTTGCACCGCAACGCGTCACGAATCGCTTGATCTGCGACACATTGGTTATAGGCATAATCCCTGCGACGATTGGAACATCGATGCCCTGCTTCAGGAGCATATCTCTCCAGCGGAATAGGTCTTCGTTGTCGAAAAACAGCTGGGTGATGATAAAAGATGCTCCTGCATCGAGTTTGGACTTCAGGTGCTCGATATCCCGTGTGAGGTTGAGACACTGTGGATGCCCCTCAGGGTAGCCTGCAACACCGATACAAAACGGATGCCTTTCAGCAGCAAATCGGACGAGGTCCGTAGCGTATTGAAACTTACCGCCAGCAACAGTGGTCTGACCAGGTTCCAGGTCTCCACGTAATGCTAGTACATTCTCAATACCCTCATACCAGAGTGTGTCCAAGTGAGCGGCCATTTCATCTTCCGAGTGATGAACACACGTCAAGTGAGACATCGAGCGAATGCCAAGCTCGCCCTGAATTCTGGTCGTTAGGCGAAGTGTCGCCGATGTTCCCTCACCCGTTCGCGTTATCGACACAAAGTCGGGCTTGAGATCCTGCAAGCGCTTTATTGCTTGCCAAAGCAGTGTTTCCCCGTCATCCGTTTTCGGAGGGAAAAACTCAAAACTTACCGTTGGCCTGCTGCTGGAAAATGCACCGGATATACGCATCGACATACTCCCATATGGTACCATCGACATCCGCAAGCGAGGTGATACCCTGTGCGCGTGTCTATCCTAATTGTCATTCCCACTTACAATGAGGTGGCAAACCTCCCTGTTATCGTCGAACGCGTACGGAGGGAAGCGCCATCGGCTCATTTATTGATTGTTGATGACACATCACCGGATGGAACCGGAGAACTGGCAGATAAGCTTGCACTCGCTGACAACGCGATTCACGTGTTACACCGTAAGGAAAAGGACGGTCTTGGTCGCGCTTACGTCGCCGGCTTTGAGTGGGGCCTCGCGAAGAATTACGATGTTCTGGTGCAAATGGATGGCGACCTGAGCCATAACCCCACCGATGTACCCCGTCTCGTTGCAGCTCTCTCTACGGCCGATCTGGTCCTCGGAAGTCGATACGTCACCGATGGCGGTACGGTCAACTGGGGCGTCGGTCGACAGCTACTGTCCCGAGGAGGCAGCTTGTACGCCCGTACCATTCTTGGACTTCCAATCAGAGATGTGACAGGCGGATTCAAGGCATGGAAGGCAGACACGCTGCGGTCAGTCAATCTCTCTACGATTCGTTCCAATGGATACTCCTTCCAGGTCGAAATGACATACCGCGTAGCCTGTCTCGGCCTTACGATTTGTGAAGTCCCCATCATCTTCGCCGACCGCGTAGATGGCGTCTCAAAGATGAGCAAAAAAATCGTCATTGAAGCCATGCTAATGGTTTGGCGGTTGCGACTTACCAATAAGCGACAATGGCAAAAACAGTCGTAATTCTGGGAGATCAACTCTCGCTCGATTACATTGAGACCCTGGAGACTGATCGCGATCAGGACACAATCCTGATGGTGGAAGACTGGGCGCTCGTAAAACGAAAACCCTACCACCGAAAGAAAATCGCTCTTGTCTGGAGCGCGATGCGCCATTTTAGAGACCGCTTACGAGGTCTTGGCTACCGAGTTGATTATCAGCTAGATGCATCACTTCTCGATTGTATTGGGAGTCAAGTTACTCCAGTCGTTTGTATTGAACCCAGAGAACACGGAATACGTACCTACCTAAAGGCAGCAGGAGTCACCTTCAAAACTGACCCGTACTGGTTTATGGCGCAGGATGATTTCACACAATGGATGTCATCCCGAACGCAACCTCGCCTCGAACAGTATTACCGTCTGGTTCGGCAGCGAACCGGCTACCTCATGGATGGCGATAAGCCAGCTGATGGAATTTGGAACTTCGACAAGGAAAACCGCAAGCCATTCCCAAAGAATCATCAGCCAATCCTTCAGCCCCACTTTCCTCCCGATAGCACCACACTGAGTGTTCTTGAAGCGGTTGCTGGCATCCCCAATTTAATTGGAGACTTGAGCGGCTTTAACGAACCCGTTACCCGGGATGATGCTCTTGAGCGACTGTCATGGTTTGTCAGCGAAGCTCTCCCTGATTTTGGCCGTTACGAGGATGCGATGGCGGCGAATGATATGTTCGGTTTTCATAGCATCCTGTCTCCATCACTAAACCTGTCATTACTTTCACCCGCAGAATGTATAGACGCAGCCGTAGCTGCCTATACAAATGGCACTGCCCCACTGGCATCTGTGGAGGCATTTGTCCGTCAGATACTCGGGTGGCGAGAGTACATGTTCCATCTCTATGACTGGCTCGGTAGCAATGCCTGGGATGAGCAAAACGCCTTGGATGCCAACGAACCACTCCCCAATTTGTATTGGACTGGAGATACCAAGATGCGTTGTCTGCGGACAACCATTACAGACACGCTTCGAACCGGATATGCCCATCACATCATCCGCTTGATGGTCCAGGGTAACTTTGCACTCCTGCTTGGTGTAAGGCCCACGGAGATTCGGGATTGGTTTTGGTCGGCATTTCTGGATGCGTACGACTGGGTAGTTACACCCAATGTGATTGGGATGAGCCAAGCGGCTGATAATGGCCTTACTGCGAGCAAGCCGTACGCCGCAAGCGGCGCGTACATCAACCGGATGAGTGATTACTGTAAAGGCTGTGCGTACTCACCTAAGTCATTTGCTGGGGATGATGCCTGTCCATTTACAACCCTGTATTGGGA